>NZ_DLHL01000023.1 GCF_002483225.1 Gemmatimonas sp. UBA7669
GTAGACATTATTCAGGACGCGACATTGCCTGCCCCACACGGTCGGGTCTCTCACCTCATTGGTTGCTGGTTTCTCATCCTCTATTTCAGTCTGATCTCTCAACTTCCGGGCGCAGCCACTGATTTCTCACCCTCTCAAGTCCCGGATCCCAGAAGAGCGAGACCAACGGCCAGAAACGAGAGCCCTATCGAAGAACGCCTCCGCAAGGGAAATTCCGGGTCTCACCCTGAACAGAGGTTTCCCCTGATGACACATCGCACGCTGCATCGCGCGGCCGCGTTGGCCGCTCTCATTCTCGCGCCGCAGGTCCTCGCTGCGCAGGAAGACAAGTCGGTGGCCGTGAAGGGCGGCATCGAAATGCCCGGTTGGAAGGGCATCGTCGACGACAAGGAACTCAAGGCCGGTCTCACGGTCGACAGCGCGCACTTCCGCGCCATGGGCCCCGGCATGCACGCCACCACCGGCCCCGCCATCACCTACTGGAACCCGACCATGATGGGCAAGGGTGACTACACGGTGAAGGCCACGTTCAGTGAGCGCGAGTACATGGGACGCAACAATCATCCGCATCCCTACGGCATCGTGATCGCCGCCAACGACATGGGCACGCCCAACGCCAGCTATCTCTACTGCTCGGCCTACGGCAACGGCAACTTCATCGTGCGCGGCATGGGTCCTGCGCCGTTCCAGATGAATGGCCGCGGCACCGCGCATCCGGCCGTCAACAAGGCCGAGGCCAAGGGCAAGCCGGTCACGCAGGAAATCGCCATGTCGGTGAAGGGCGACAAGGTGTCCTGCAGCATCAACGGGCAGGAAGTGGCCAGCTACAGCAAGGCCGAACTGGTCGGCGCGGGCAAGCTCAAGAGCACCGACGGCGCCGTGGGCGTGCGCATGGGTCACAACACCGACGCGCATCTCGCCGGCTTCGCGCTCACCAAGAACTGACCAGCGCATTGATGACGCAGCAGAAGCAGGACACGACCGCCACCACAGCGGCATCAGCGCCATTGCGTGTGGCGGTCGTGGGAGTCGGCGGGGTAGGCGGCGTGTTTGGCGCGCGCCTCGCGCAGGCGGGTCATGACGTGCACTTCGTGGCGCGTGGCGCGACCGCCGAGGCCCTGCGCACACGCGGGCTGCATCTCGACAGCGTGGACGGTGATCTGCATCTGCCGCAGGTGGCCGTTCACGAGTCCGCCGCATCCGTCGGACCAGTAGACGTGGTGTTCGTGGCCGTCAAAGCCACGCAGGTGGCGGGCATCGCACCAACACTCACGTCACTCATTGGCGACGCCACCATCGTGGTGCCGCTGCAGAATGGCGTGGAAGCGGCCACCCTGCTGGCCGATGTGCTGCCGCCCCCGTCCGTCATTGACGGACTCTGCCGCGTCATGGCCATGCAGACCGCGCCGGGCCACATCCGGCACACGGCCGTCACGCCGGTGCTGGAGCTCGGCCCTCGCGCGGGGCAGACACTCGAGCCGGCGCGTGCCGCCACGCTCGACAAGCTCGTCGCAGCAGTGAAAGCCGCCGGTATGCATCCCATTGTGCCGCCCGACATGGCGGTGGCCATCTGGGAAAAATTCCTCTTCATCGAGCCGTTGGGCGCCGTCTGCGCCGCGGCGCACGAGGCCATTGGTCCGGTGCGCGAAACGCCGGCCACACGCGCCCTGCTCGATCAGGCCCTCGAGGAAGTGCTGGCCGTCGGACGCGCCATGGGCGTGACTTGGCCCGAACGCGCCAAGGCCGACGTCTGGGCGCGCTACGACGCGCTGCCGGCCGACGGGTCCACCTCGATGGCGCGGGACCTCATGGGCCGTCGCCCCAGTGAGTTCGATGCCCAGACGGGGGCGGTCATCCGCCTCGCGCGTCGTCATGCCGTGCCCGTGCCGGTGCATGACGTGCTCTACGCGGTGTTATTGCCCGCGGCCACGCCGGCCACCTGAGCCGAGTCGTCACGCGTCAAGCGCTGCTGGCCCTACGGCGCTGGCTTGCATTCACGTGCCGACGGCTTGGACCCGGTGCACCGGAACGCCTTGGCACGCAACAAGATTGCAGCGCGTTCGAGGGGTTGACCGTATCTTGTATAGATACCAAAGCAGTGAGTTTCCGAGAGCCGCCGTGTCGCGCGGCCTCGGCTGAAGTCAGGACTGGCACAGCGTCTCCCGCCTTGCTGTGCACAGTCCGCAGGTCCTCGCAGTAACTGCAGCACCTGATACCGCCGTGGAAGACAGCGCTCCCTCCTGCTGTCGTTTGCGTCGGCTACCCATGGGGTCCCCGCATGAAGGTTCTCCTCGCGTGGTCCGGCATCACCGCCACTGTCACGCTAGTGACGTCGATGTTGTCGACGCCACCGTCCGCGACGACCACACCGCCTGCCGTCACCATGCGCGCCGGCACGGCCTTGCACGCACCGTTGCGCGTGAGCAAAGCCCCGCTGCGCTACGGCGCGCGCGGTATGGCCATCGCCGCCCTCGACAGCACCGTGCAGCGCTATTGCGGCAGTTGCCACAACCCCACCATGCGGCGTGGCAATCTCAACCTGCGCGGCTATCGCATCGACGGCGCCAGTGATTCCATGGCGACGACCGAAAAGATCATCCGCAAGCTGCGTGCGGAGATGATGCCGCCGCCGGGTTCGCGTCGCCCCAAGGGCGATACGCTCACCGCGCTCGCGGAAACACTCGAACAGATCATGGACGCCGAGCCGGTGAACCCGGGCACGCGTGTCTTCCAGCGTCTCAACCGCGCTGAGTATGAGCGCGCGGTGCGTGACCTGCTGAATCTGCAGATCGATGCCGGCAACTGGCTGCCGCTCGACACCAAGAGCGCGAACTTCGACAACATCTCCGACGTGCAGTCGCTCTCGCCGATGTTGCTCGAGGGCTACCTCAATGCTGCATCGGCTGTCAGCCGCATGGCGCTGGGCGATCGCAAGGCGGCAAGCAGCCAGATCACGTACAAGACCTCACCGTTTGCCTCGCAGCATCCCTGGGATCACGTGGAAGGCACGCCGTATGGCACGCGTGGTGGCATGGTCGTGCTGCACACCTTCCCCGCCGACGGCATGTATCAGCTGCGCGTGAACGTGGGCGGCGGTGTGGGACGTCCCACGGAAGACGTGGACGTGTCCATCGACGGCGAACGCGTGGCGCTGCTGCACTACGATCGCGGCGTCAATCGCAACAGCGAGTCCGCCGACCTGCCTCTGGGCGCCGACTATCTGCTCACCGAACCCATTGCCATCAAGGGCGGTCAGCGTCGCGTGTCCATTGCGTTCGCGCGCAAGGCCGAAGGGCCGTACGAAGACCTGATCAAGCCGCATGAGTGGTCACGCGCGTCGGGTGCCACTGGCGCTCCCGGTACCACCGAGCCCGCCTACCTCATGGACGTGCTCATTACGGGGCCGAGCAAGATCACCGGCATTTCCGATACGCCGGCGCGTCGGGCGGTCTTCACCTGTGCGCCGCGTGAGGCGGCGGCGCAGAAGGCCTGCGCCGAGTCCATTCTCACGCGGGTGGCCACGCGCGCCTATCGTCGTCCGCTCACGCCCACCGATCGCGCGGCGCTGCTCAAGTTCTACGAGCAAGGCGCGCGCGTCGGCGGCATGGAAGGCTTTGAAGACGGCGTGCGTCTTGGGCTCCAGGCCATTCTCGCCAGCCCGCACTTCATCTTCCGCTTCGAGCGCGAACCCTCCGCGGCGAAGGCCGGCAGCGACTACAAGATCGACGACCTCGAACTGGCCACGCGCCTGTCGTTCTTCCTGTGGAGCACCATTCCCGACGAGCGTCTGCTCACGCTGGCGCAGCAGAAGCGCCTGTCGCAGCCGGCCGTGTTTCAGGCCGAGGTCAAGCGCATGATGCGCGACCCCAAGGCGGAGGCTCTGGCCACGCGCTTTGCGGGGCAGTGGCTGCGCTTGTCGGACCTGGAGAAGGTGCAGCCCGATGCCTTCCTCTTCCCGGACTTCGATCAGCAACTCGGCAACGCGATGGTGAAGGAAACCGAGTTGTTCTTCGAGGACTTGGTGCGCAAGGACAAGTCGGTGGTCACGCTGTTCACCAGCGACTCCACCTTCGTGAACGAGCGCCTCGCACGGCACTACGGCATTCCCGACGTCACCGGCACGCACTTCCGCAAAGTGGCCTATGCCGATGACCAGCGCCGCGGCGTGCTGGGCCATGGCAGCGTGCTCGTGCAGACCTCACTCGGCAACCGCACCTCACCCGTGCTGCGTGGCAAGTGGGTCATGGAAGTGCTGCTCGGCGCACCGCCGCCACCACCGCCGCCCAACGTGCCCGACCTCGAGCAGACCGCGGGCGCCAAGGAAGGCAAGCCGCTCACGACGCGCGAGCGCATGGAAGTGCACCGCGAGAATCCCACCTGCAAGAGCTGCCACAACTTCATCGATCCCATCGGGCTCGCGCTCGACAACTTCGATGTCACGGGCAAGCTGCGTTACCGCGAGAACGGCGCGCTGCTCGACACGCGCGGCAATCTGTACGACGGCACACCGTTGGTGACGCCGACCGATCTGACGACGGCGTTGCTCAAGCGGCCGGTGCCGCTGATGCGCAACTTCACGGAGAACCTCATGGCGTATGCGCTGGGACGCCGTGTGGAGGACTACGACATGCCCACCGTGCGCGCCATCGTGCGCACGGCGGAGAAGCAGGACTACCGCATGTCGGCGTTCGTGATGGGCGTGGTGACCAGCAAGGCTTTCCAGACCAAGCGGGCGGACGTCGTGTCTGCCGACGCCTCCCACTGATCGATCAACCGATCCACGCACCCGACCCGGAGCCTCCCGTGCAATTCCTCACGCAAAAGACCCTCGAGCGCCGCACCTTTCTGCAGGGCTTGAGTGCCACCATCGCCCTGCCGTATCTCGACGCCATGTCCCCTGCCGGCCGCTTCCTCGCCGGAGCGGGCAATGCGCCGGCCACCGGGCACACGCGGCTCGTGTGCATCGAGTCGGTGCATGGCGCCGCCGGCAGCAATACCTGGGGCGCGTCCAAGTTCCTCTGGGCGCCCGAGGGTGTGGGCAAGAAGTTCGAGTTCGTGCAGGATAGCGCGCTCATGCCCCTGCAGAACTGGCGCGACTATCTCACCATCGTCAGCAACACCGACACGCAGATGGCGGAGCCGTTTGACGCGCCGGAAATCGGTGGTGATCACTTCCGCTCGAGCGCGGTGTTCCTCACGCAGGCGCATCCCAAGCAGACGCAGGGCTCCGACTTGTATGTGGGCACCAGCTTCGATCAGTTGGTGGCGCGCAAGATCGGACAGGAGACGCCGCTGCCCAGCATGCAGCTCTGCATCGAGAATCTCGATCAGGCCGGCGGTTGCTACTACAACTACGCCTGCGCCTATACCGATACCATCAGCTGGGCCTCGCCCACTGAACCGCTGCCCATGATCCGCAATCCGCGGGCGGCGTTTGACCTGCTCTTCGGTGCCGGCGCCAACAACGCCGATCGCGCCGCGCGTCGCAAGGACAACGGCAGCATTCTCGACTGGGTGGTGGGTGAGATGTCCACGCTCAAGCGGCAGTTGGGTCCCGCCGATCGTCGCCGCGTCGATCAGTATCTCGACAACGTGCGCGAACTCGAGCGTCGCATTCAGATGGTGGAAACCAAGAACTCGAGCGGTGATGAGCGCCTGCTGCCCGAAGCGCCCACCGGGGTGCCGGATTCGTTCGAAGAGCACATGAAGCTCATGTTCGACATCCAGGTGCTGGCCTTCCAGTCGGACATGACGCGCGTGTTTTCGTTCAAGACGGGCCGCGATGCTTCGAGCCGCACGTACCCCGAGAGCGGCACCAACAAGGGCTTCCATCCCTCGTCGCACCATGGCGGTCGCGAAGCGGCCATCATGGAGTTCAATCTCATCAACAAGTATCACGTGAGCATGCTGCCGTACTTCCTCGAGCGCCTCAAGGCCACGCAGGACGGCGACAGCAACCTGCTGGACAACACGCTCATCGTGTACGGCTCGCCCATGGCCGACGGCAACGTGCACAATCACCGTCGCTGCCCGCTCATTCTCATGGGCGGCGCCAACGGCATGATTCCCACCAACACGCACCTCAAGGCACCCGACGGCACGCCCATGGCCGACGTGTTCCTCTCGCTGCTGCACAAGTTCGGCGTCGAGATGCCGTCGTTTGGTGACAGCGTGGCGCCGTTTGCCCTCTACACCAACGCCTGAGGCTCGCATGAGCAGCTCCAAACGGCAGGGCCGCTCGCGGCATGGTGCCTGGCTGACCGGCACGGCGGTGCTGGCCGCCATGACCATGCACGGGGTGGCCGCATCGGCGTTGGCACAGGATACCAAACCGGTCGTGCGCGTGAACAACGCGTCGCGGCCGGCGGCCACCGCATTGGCCGCGGCGGCCATGCGCGGCGACCTCGCCGAAGTGCGCGCGCTGATCGCACGTCAGGCCGATGTGAACGCCGCTACCGGCGACGGCATGTCGGCCCTGCATTGGGCCGCCGAGCGTGGCGATGCGGCCATGGTGCAGGCCCTGCTCAAGGCGGGTGCGTCTACTACGGGCCTCACCAAAAACGGCGGCTACACGCCGCTGCATGTGGCGGCCAGGGCCGGACACGGTGCGGCCGTGAAGGCGCTCCTGGCCGGCGGTGCCGATGCCAAGGCGCTCACCAGCACGGGCGCCACGGCGCTGCATCTCGCGGCCCAGGCCGGTGATGCGGTGGCGGTGAGCGCACTGGCCGGTGCCAAGGCCGATGTGAACGCACTCGAGACCGCATGGGGACAGACGCCGCTCATGTTTGCGGCGGCGGCCAATCGGCCGGCTGCGATCACGGCACTGCTCAAGGCCGGCGCCAAGCCCGGAGTAAAGACCAACACGCAGGATCTCACCGAAGAGCTCGCGCGTCAGCAGGCTGCAGCGCGCAAGCGCAACGAGGCCCTGTTCAACGCACTGCCGCAGACGGTCAAGGACAGCATCATCAAGGCCGCGGAGAAGGCCGCGCTCGCGGCGCCGGCCCTCGGTGCGCGCGGTGGTCCGCCGGGTGCTCCAGCGGCTGCGCAGCAGGCGCAACAGGCCCAGCCGCGTCAGATGGCGGGTGCAGCTGCTGGTGCTGCGGCAGGTGCTGCAGCGGCAGCCACCACGACCGCCAAGCCTGACTCGGCAAAGAAGTTCGAGTACAAGGTGGGCCTCGCCGCGCCGCCCACCAACGCCCTCACGCCCGAGCAGGTGCAGGAGGCCATTCTCGAAGGCCGCCGCGTCTACGAGCAGGAACTCAAGGACAAGTCCACCGAGCAGGTCATTCCCGCCGACACCACCAACGGGTTCCAGGCGGGCTACGAAGGGACCGTGGGCAGCATTGGTGGCCTCACGGCGCTGCATCACGCCGTGCGTCAGGGCAATGCAGCGGCCGCACTCGCGCTCATTGACGGTGGCGCCGACATCAACGAGCAATCGGCCAGCGACAGCACCACGCCGCTGCTCATGGCCACCATCAACGGCCACTACGACCTGGCCTTGCAGCTGGTCAAGCGCGGCGCCGATGTGAAGCGCGAAAGCATCCACGGCCTCACGCCGCTGTATGCCGCGCTCAACATCATGTGGCACCCCAAGTCGCGTTATCCGCAGCCGCAGGCCGTGCAGAACCAGAAGACCACGCACATCGAGCTCATGGACGCCATCATCAAGGCGGGCGCCGATGTGAACGTGCGGTTGCGCAAGAACATCTGGTTCTTCGGCTTCAGCAATTGCGGCAACGCCAACTGCGGCCTCGAGATGCTCGACGGCACGACGGCGTTCTGGCGTGCAGCGTATGCGGTGGACCTTGATGCCATGAAGTTGCTCAAGGCCGCCGGTGCCAACGACACCATTCCGTCCTATCGTCCGCCGCAGCAGAACCGTCGGCGTCCCGGTGGCTTTGGTGGTCCGGCCAACACGGCCATCGACGCTGAAGTCGATTCCGCGGCCAAGGCCGTGCCGCCCGGCATTGGCGTGTATCCCATTCACGCCGCATCCGGTGTGGGCTACGGCAACGGCTTTGCCGGCAACGCGCATCGTCATGCGCCCGATGGCTGGATGCCGGCCATCAAGTATCTCGTCGAAGAACTCGGCCACGACGTGAACAAGCGGGACCTGGGCGGCTACACGCCGCTGCATCATGCGGCCGCGCGTGGCGACAACGAGATGATCGAATATCTCGTGAGCAAGGGCGCGGACCCCAAGGCCGTGGCGCGGGACTTCAAGACCACCGTGGACATGGCCAACGGGCCGGTGCAGCGTCTGCGTCCCTATCCCGAGACCATTCAGTTGCTCGAGAAGATGGGCGCCAAGAACAGCCATCGCTGCGTGGGCTGCTGACGCGTCGCGCACGCACGTGACAACGGCCCGCTCCAGTGCATTGGAGCGGGCCGTTGTTGTTTGCTGTGGTGCTTACTTCTTTTCGCCCGCCAGCAGCAGCTTGATGTGTTCGTCGGCCTGCTGAATGCCGCCCTCGTCCTTGTCCCAGCCAATGCGTCCGTCGGCGTTGCCATCCACGCCCGCCACCAGCTGACCGCACACCGACGCGAGCTGCGTGGTGAGCGTGGCGGCCGTGGCGGCGTCCTTCGCCTCACGTATGCGCTTGGCCAGCTCAATGGCCTGCTCGGCGCGCTTCATGGCCGAGCGAGCGGCCGTGGCCACATGCTGCGCGTGGGTCTTCACGTTGGGCGACGCGCCCGGTTCCTTGGCTGCGAGTTCTACGTGCTGCGCCACGCCGCCGGCGGCGCGCACGAAGCCGAAGCCCTTGCCGGGGCCCGTCTTCTCGAGCTTGGGGTCGAGCGCGTGCAGCACATGGCCTGCGTGCAGCTGCATGGCCGCAAGATCGGTGGGTGTGCGCGTGGCCAGCGTGGCGTGCTGTGCGGCCACCTGCGCTTCCGCGAAAGCCATGGGCAGGAAGCCCACTTTGTCGGGCGTGTCCACGAAGCTGGTTGTGACGTGCCCAATGTGCGTGCCCACCATGCCGGCGGGCAGCGCACTGGCGGCCACGAAGCCGCGCACCACCGGCGGCGCCACACGACCTGGCAGCGGCGCGCCGGTGAGGCGGGCCACGACACTGTCAAACTGCGCGCGGTATTCCGCGTTGGTGCTGATGAGGAAGCGGCGGCGCAGATACTCGTCTTCCACGAGGCCCTTGGCCTTGAGCAGCGAGGTGATCTGCTCGCGCTTGCGCAGCGAGAGCTCGTGCTGCGCCTCGCCGGTCTTGTTGCGGGCTTGCGCCGAGCGTGCGTCGGCCGAGTCGTCGATGGCCACGAGCGCAAGATGCGTTTCGGCCAGCAGGCGGATGTCGGCCAGCGTCAGTGGGGCACGCGTGGCCCCGGCGGAGTCACGCGTGGCCGACGAACCCGACGCGGCGCCCTGTGCGTGCAGCGTGGGCGCGACGCCGAGCAGCGCAAACGCGAGGCCAGCGGCCAGCAGGTGCAGGGGGGAGGACCGCAGGGCGCGGCGAACGGCGGGAGGGGTGCACATCGGGGGGGGAGGAAGCATGCCCTATGCTCGCGCAAAAATGTCCACGGCGCAAATGGCGACGGGTATGCGATCAACTCTGGCGCGCTGGCGTGCCAAGGCACATTGTAGCGCCGAACCCATCACATCCACATCTGGAGCCTGACATGATTACGCGACGCCTGCGTCGTTCGTTCGTCCCGGCCGCGTGGTGCGCGGCGGCACTGACCGGACTGGCCGCCTCAGCCGGGGCCCAGGCGCCCACGCGTCCTGCGCCCGATCCGCGCAGCATGGGTGGTGGCAACTGCGCGCAGAACAGCTACAACTGCCGAGACACGCCCAATCCGTTGCCGGCCGCCAACACCGTGTGGATGGAAGAGATGACCTGGATGGATGTGCGTGATGCCATCAAGGCCGGCAAGACCACGGTGATTGTCACCACGGGTGGCATGGAGCCCAACGGCCCGTGGCTGGTGACGGGCAAGCACAACTACGTGCTGCACACCAACTGCGAAGCCATTGCCCGCAAGCTGGGCAACGCGCTGTGCGCGCCCATCGTGAAGTTCGTGCCCGAGGGCAGCGTGGAACCGCCCACGGGACACATGACCTCACCCGGCACCATCAGCATGCGTGAGGGCACGTTCCGCATGCTGCTCACCGACATCGTGACCAGCCTCAAGGCGCATGGTTTCGAGAAGATCATTCTCATTGGCGACAGCGGCGGCAACCAGGGCGGGCAGCGCGCGGTGGCCGATTCCCTTACGGCCATCTGGAAGGGCGCGCCCATCGTGGCGCATGTGCAGGAGTACTACGACTACGCGCGTGTGTCGGAGCACATGAAGAGCAAGGGCCTGGTGGAAGGCGCGTCGGACAACCTGCACGACGACGTGATCATCACGCTCAACATGATGATCGACGACCCGAAGAGTGTGCGCTACGCCGAGCGTGTGAAGGCCGGCAAGGCGACCATCAACGGCGTGTCGATTGCGGACAAGAAGAAGGCCGAGGCCTGGGCGAAGGAGATCGTGGAGTTCCGCGCGACGGTGACGGTGGAGGCGATCAACAAGGCGATTGCGAACAAGGGGACCCTGCCGGCGCCGCCGAGGAATAGGGGTGGGTGAGGGGGTGCATTGGCCCGGATGGCTCGGACGAGGCGTAAACGGCACGGATATGCGGTGCGGATGACGGGGTGTTGTTCGTCCTCCAAGGAACGTGCTCGGTCTGTCGGTCGCTCGTCTATTCCGCAGATAGTGTTGCGCAAGCATCGGTCTAAGCTCGCTCACTCGCGTAATCGGCAAGGGTGCATACTTTTCGCCCCTCTGGGCAGTCGGATCGTTCGCGCGCATTGTTCTCACACAGGCAAGTCTTCGTTACATGCACAAAGCGAAACCCTAAACATAGCACCTTCGCGATGCGGTTCCCATCTGGGACGGAAAGTCAAGAAGCGTTTCGTAAACGGGGGCGTCAGCTCCTCAAGAATCTCGAGGATCTCGCGCGGTCCATCGGGCAAGTTGTGATCGCCTTCAACGGTCTCGAGCGCGACGTTAGTGACGTTCTGGTCACCGTGCTTAAGTTGAGAAAGACTCCAGGGATGTGGGACTCTTTCCGGGCGTCGATGAGCTTCGCACAGCGCCTCGACCTGATTTGCGCGGTCTTTCTGCAGGCAGACCGAACTGAGGCTGAGCGTTCACTCCTTGCCTACTGCATGCGGAAGCTCAGGTACTATGAGGAGCGAAGAAACTACGTGGTTCATGCTACTTGGAGCACCGCCAGTTTCGGCGATCCTAATCTGCAGGGTAAGAAGGTGTCGACAAAAGGAGGCAAGGGACTTCGAGCAAGCGTCCAATCCGCGGACTGGGTGGACCTTGCTGTCCTCGCGGCAGAGATCGACTTGTTCTGCAGCCTCGACTTAGTTCAGCTGTACGGAGTTTGCCAAGGGGAAAGCACTAGTTGGTCCTCTCCGTTGATGGAGGAGTTCGTTCCCGATCTTCGAGATCGTGTACTGCGCGCTCGTGTAGATGGCAAATAGCGATCGCTACTGCGGGCGGGGCAGAATCAAGGAAGGCGGCTGGGTCGCTGCGCTCGCCTGCCGCATTGCAATCGGGCCCCGCAGCAGAGTTGGGCCTTTTGCAACTGAAGTCTGTTCCCGTGTTCCCAGCGAGTACGTTTAAGAATTCCTTCACTACCATGCCCTCCGCAGCCGAAGACCAATGAGCCGCGCACGCGTAGCGTTTGTGAATTCCCCGGTTCTGGCGTGGGCCCGAGGGGTCTCGCGCATTGATGAGCGAGTAGCCGCCAAGAAAGCCGGTGTTACTCCGGACAGACTCGCATCTTGGGAGTCAGGCGACGCGCTACCGACAATTCGACAAGCCAGGTTGCTTGCTACGGCCTATCGTGTGCCGTTCGCGACCTTCTTTTTGCCAGAGCCGCCTCACGGCATAACCAGAATCCCCAAAGACCTGCGGCGGCACGCCGGGGGAGTCGAAGAAGAAGTCGACTCGAACATACTTCTCGACGTCCGTGGTTCTTGGGAACGCCGAGAGATCGCTCTAGAGCTCCTCGCGAGCTCTGGGGGGCGCGCGGTCAGATTCGGCTTCAGTGCGACGATCTCAGAAGACCCTGAGGAAAGCGGAGCTCGGCTGCGAGAGGTGCTTGGCGTCGAACTTGAGGAGCAGGTGCGCTGGCGCGATGGTCGCATCGGCTTCAACAGGTTGCGCGCCGCCGCAGAGGGCGCAGGAGTGCTTGTACTTCAAACCTCCGACATCGAACTGTCCGCGCTACGCGCCTACTCGTTGGCGGCCGATGAGCTGCCCGTAGTCGTTGTAAACCGAAAGGATGCGTATGCGGCTCGGTCGTTCTCGCTGCTGCATGAGCTTGCTCACATCGGGCTCAAATCAGAGGGCATCTGCGACCTCTCCACTGATTCCTCAATGCCTCCCGAGGAGCAACAACTTGAGGTCTTCTGCAATGCGGTGGCGGCGGCTGCACTTATCCCCAGAGATGCGCTACTCCGCTTGCCAGACGTTCGACGCCACGACGGACAGACGTGGGATGACGCGGCGATTGCCAGTCTTGCCAAGACCTTTTCCTGCAGCCGCGAGGCGATTCTTCGTCGCCTTCTCACATTTGGACTCACAACGGAGAGGTTCTACCAACAGAAGAGGTCGCAGTGGCAGCTCGAATACGAGAGCCGGCCAGCGCCTGGCGGCTTTGTTCCGCCCCCCATTGACGCCGTAAGCTTGCTCGGGCGTCCCTTAGTTCGCTTGGTGCTTGACGGGCTTTCGAACGATCGCATCACGACGTCGGACGCGGCGGACTATCTGGGTGTTCGCTCAAAGCACTTGCCGGCGATCGCTGACGCCGTCGGGGCAAACGATTCGTGACAGACGAGATCTCAAAGCCTGTCTACGTCATCGACACCTGCTCTCTCACTGAACTCAAGAACAAGTACCCACAGAAGGCGTTCCCGTCTGTCTGGGACCTTGTCGAAGCCCTTGCGGGCGAGGGGCGCCTCATTTCAGTCGAAGAGGTCGCGGTGGAGATTGATGCCGTGGCCGATGAGGTGACTGAGTGGGCAAAGGCGCACGAATCAATCTTTGTCGAACTTGACGAGAAGCTCCAGCTGGCAACCAGAGTCGTTCTCGCGAAGTTTCCGAACCTCATCGATGTAAAGAAAAGAAAGTCTAGCGCTGATCCATTTGTCATTGCGCTAGCTCTTTTGCGGGAGGCAACTGTTGTCACTCAAGAGAAGCCCAGCGGAGGCCCCGGTAAGGTGAAGATCCCGGATGTCTGTCAGAGACTCGGCATCCCTTGCATCCCGCTTCTCACGATGCTTCTGAACGAAGGGCTCGGGTCGTAGGCGCTGGCGATTGAATGGACGGAGTTTCGCGAGCTAAGTGACACCTTGATTCGTCGCTCGCACTCGATCGAAGCGCTTGCGCTCATCGCTTAGCGTTAGTGCAACCACTGCAGAGTTGGGATATCGGGTTCAATTTCTAGCTATCACTTCGCTCCGACGCCTTCTGGCGTCGGCACCTAGCTATCTCGCGAGGTATGCGCGGGGCAAGGTGGTCGTCAACTTGGCCAACGCAATTCACGGGTCGGCCTGACCTCTCAGCATCGCGCAGGCATAACGGCGCGTTGGTGCCGACGACCGCCCGCCTGTCCGCTGCGTAACTCCCTCGCTGGCACTCAGTCGTTCACGGCGTCCCATTTGGGGCGGCCGCGGTACAACGCTAGTTTTAGACAGCGATCGGCAGCGACTGTAGGTTTAGGGGGACAGGAATGGCTGACCGTAAACGGCCTACCATTGTGCCCTGCTTGCCAACGCGGAGACCTCTATCTTTGGGTGCCCCCGTCGGCATAGGATTCGCCAAGGTACCCGCAAGCTGACTGCCGAAAGCCTCACAGCATGCCCGACCATAGCTCCTTCGCCAATCTCATCTGGCAGATCGCCGATCTCCTGCGCGGCCCCTACCGCCCGCCGCAGTACGAGCGCGTGATGCTGCCCATGACGGTGCTTCGTCGCTTCGACTGCGTTCTGGTCGAGAAGAAGGCGAAGGTCCTCGCCGCGCACGAGAAGCACAAGGGCGGCAAGCTCGCCGGCGACGCGCTCGACACCACGCTGAACAAGATCGCGGGCGAGCGCTTCCACAACCATTCACCGCTCGATTTCGAAAAGCTCAAGGGCGATCCGGACAACATCAACAAACACCTGGTCAGCTACATTAAGGGTTTCTCGGCGAACGTCCAGCGCATCTTCGAGTACTTCGAGTTCGAAGCCGAGATCGAGAAGATGCACGAGGCGAACATCCTTTACCTCGTGGTCTCGAAGTTCGCCGACGTCGATCTACATCCGTCGAACGTGCCGAACGAGCAGATGGGGCTGATCTTCGAGAACCTCATCCGCCGCTTCAACGAGCTCGCAAACGAGACGGCCGGTGACCACTTCACGCCTCGTGAAGTGATCAACCTCATGGTCCATCTGCTGTTCATGCACGACGACAAGCTGCTCGCCACGCCGGGTACCGTGCGCAAGCTGCTCGATCCGGCGTGTGGCACGGGCGGCATGCTGGCCGAGGCGCAGAGCTATCTGCGCAAGCACAACGCCGAGGCGAAGCTCTACGCCTACGGACAGGACTACAACAAGCGCGCCTTCGCCACGGCGGCCTCCGACATGCTCATGAAGGAAGTGAGCCACAACGGCGGCGGCGACAACGTCCGCTTCGGCGACATCTTCACCGACGACCAATTCCGGAACGACACCTTCGACTACTTCCTGAGCAACCCACCCTTCGGCGTTGATTGGAAGAAGCAACAGAAGGAGATCCAAAGGGAGCACGAGAAGCGCGGCTTCGACGGCCGGTTCGGCGCCGGCCTGCCGCGCGTGAACGACGGGGCGCTCCTGTTCCTGCAGCACATGTGGAGCAAGCGCGAGGACGTGAAGCCGAAGGAGCACAAGGACGGCTCGCGGCTTGCGATCGTCTTTTCCGGCTCGCCGATGTTCACGGGCGGTGCGGGCTCGGGCGAGAGCGAGATCCGCAGGTGGCTCCTCGAGAACGACTGGCTCGAGGCCGTCGTCGCGCTGCCGGAGTCGATGTTCTACAACACCGGTATCGGCACCTATGTCTGGATCGTGACGAACCGCAAGGAGAAGCGGCGCAAGGGCAAGGTGCAGCTCCTCGACGCGCGCGAGGTGTGGACCGCGGGCGGCAGCGAGGACAGTAAGCGCAGCCTCGGCGACAAGCGGCGGCACATGACCATCGCGCAGATTGACGAGACCGTGCGCCTCTACGGCAGGTTCGAAGAGGATCCGCGCTCCAAGATCTTCGACAACGCCGACTTCGGCTACACCCGCGTCACCATCGAGCGCCCGCTTCGCCTGCGCTACCAGATGACGACGGACGACAAGGCGCGCTTCCTCGACGCCTGCCCGCACCTGCTCGACGACGTGCAGGCCATCGACAAGGCGCTCGGCCGTGAGCCGCGCCTGGACTGGCCCGCGACGTGGGACGAAATCGAGGCGCTGCTGAAGAAGCGTGGGAGCCGCTGGAAGGCGACCGAGCAGAAGCTCTTTCGCTCGGTGTTCACGCAGCGCGACTCGAACGCCACGCCCGTGCCGGCGGGTGGTCTTAGCTTGAGCCTCGAAGCCGACGCCGACCTACGCGACTTCGAGAACGTGCCGCTCAAGGAGGACGTGGAAGTTTACTTCGCGCGCGAGGTGAAGCCGCACGTGCCGGACGCGTGGATGGACCGGAGCAAGGACAAGGTTGGCTACGAGATCAACTTCAACCGGCATTTCTACGTGCTCACGCCGCCGCGATCGTTAGCGGAGATCGACGCGGACCTCAAGGTCGCCGAGGAAGAGGTACTGCGTTTGCTGCGTGAGGTGACAGCATGAAGTGGCCCCTCCTGCAGCTGAAGCACGTTGCGCGCTTCGGGTACGGCGACTCGCTGCCCACGGACGAAGTGCAGAGCGGGCTCGTCTCCGTCTTCGGCTCAAACGGCCCGTACGGGACTCTTGGCCGGGCAAACACTCTCGGCCCTGCGATAGTAGTTGGGCGAAAGGGGTCGTATGGCAAAGTGAACTGGTCCGACGAACCTTGTTTCGCATCGGATACGACCTTTTACATCGACGCGTCCACCACGCTGCATAGCCTCAGGTGGCTCTATTGGCTCCTCCAGACCTTGCGTCTCGACCAGGGGTCTGACGAAGCTGCTGTGCCTGGGCTGAATCGCGAAGAAGCCTACGCGCGTCGGGTTCCGTTGCCGCCACCCAACGCGCAAAAGACCATCGCGCGATTCCTTGATTTCGAAACCCACAAGCTCGACAGTCTGCTCGCCGCCAGCCAGCGCGTCCTCGACTTGCTCGCCGAGAAGCGCAAGGCCATCATCGCCACCGCCGTTACGCGCGGGCTCGACCCAAAGGTGAAGCTGCGCGACTCCGGCGTGCCGTGGCTGAGCGAGATTCCGGCACACTGGGAGATCGAACGCGCACGCTGGCTCTTCCGCGAGCGCGACGTCCGCTCGACGACCGGTGACGAGGAGATGCTCACCGTCTCGCACCTCACAGGTGTCACGCCGCGGTCCGAGAAGGAGGTCAACATGTTCGAGGCCGAGACGAACGAGGGCTACAAGCTCTGCGAGCCCGGCGACCTCGTGATTAACACGCTCTGGGCGTGGATGGGCGCGATGGGCACCGCTCCCGTGAAGGGCATCGTCAGCCCCGCCTACAACGTCTACGAACCCGGCCCGCGCCTCACGCCCGCCTATATCGATGCGCTCGTCCGCCTCCCGGCGTTCGCCCAGGAGGTGACGCGGTACTCGAAGGGCGTCTGGTCCTCGCGCCTTCGGCTCTACCCCGAGGGCTTCTTCGAGGTCTACCTGCCGGTTCCGCAGCAAGGGGAGCAGCGCGCCATCGTCGCACACATCGCGCGTGAGACCGCGAAGCTCGACGCGGTGCGCGCGGCGACTGAACGCACCATCGCGCTGCTCAAGGAGCGTCGTTCCGCGCTCATCGCCGCTGCCGTGACCGGCCAGCTCGACGTGGCGGCGGTCGATGGTGCATACGGAGGCGCCGATGCGTATTGATCTTCTGCGGGTGGAGAACTTCAAGGGCTTCTCACAACGCGAGCTCGCCTTCCATCCCGAGTTCAACCTCGTCATTGGCGAGAACGGCACCGGCAAGACATCCGTTCTCGATGCTCTGGCGGTGGCCGCGGGTAGCTGGTTCCTCGGCCTCCGCGGTTACGACAGCCGCCACATTCGCTCAGAGGACGTGAGGCTCAAGGGCAGCGAAGCGGAAGCGTCTGTTACGTGGGAGCAACAGTTCCCTTGCGTTGTCGAGGCTCAGGGTGTTGCGCTAGACCAAGTCCTTGCTTGGCGTCGCACTGTCGACGGCCCGGGCGGACGCACGACTTACCGAGAGGCGCGGGACATCAAGTCCCTCGGAGAGCAGACCGAACGCGCCGTTCGCGAGGGCGAGAAGGTCGTCTTGCCACTCATCTCCTACTACGGCACCGGTAGGCTCTGGGACGTGCCGCGCGAGCAGAGCAAGGTTCGAATGCCTGCAACAGGAGGGTCCAAGACGCACCGGTCGCGGCTCGAAGGGTATCGAAACAGCGTCGATCCGCGGCTTTCCGTAGCCGCCCTCGTCAACTGGATTGCACAGCAGTCTTGGCTGACCTTTCAGCAGGAAGGCAGGGAGACGAGCACCTTCGCAGTCGTGCGGGATGCGCTCGTACGCAACGTCCAAGGTGCTCGGCAGCTCGCATTCGATGCGCGACTGGGAGAGGCTATCATTCACTTCGAGAACGGCAAGAAGCAACCGTTCATGAATCTCAGCGACGGTCAGCGCTGCATGCTCGCTGTCGTTGGCGACATGGCGCAGAAGGCCGCAACCCTCAATCCGCACTTGGGCGAACGCGTACTTGCTGACACCCCGGGCCTGGTCTTGATTGACGAGCTCGATCTTCACCTCCATCCAACCTGGCAACGTCACGTCATCGAGGACCTGAGGACGACGTTTCCACGGGTTCAGTTCATCTGCACAACGCACTCACCGTTCTTGATTCAGTCGCTTCGTTCTGGCGACGAGCTCGTGATGCTCGACGGCCAGCCGACAGCACAGCTTGCGGATCTCTCGATCGAGGATATCGCTCGCGGTATTCAGCGAGTTCCGGACACCAGTGTGAGCGCTCGATATACCGAGATGAAACAGGTCGCCAAGCACTACCTCGAGACCTTGGAGGAAGCTGCGAAGGCGCCGGCGGACAAGCTCGCAGACTACAAGCAGCGCCTTGCAGCGGGCATCGCGCCCTACGCCGACAACCCTGCGTTTCAGGCGTTTCTGGAAATGAAGCGCGCCGCCAAGCTCGGTGAGTAGTCATGCGCCCTGTCCGTCGAGGCGCCTCGCCGCAGAACCACGACTTCGACAACTACAGGGATGCCTTCCCTCAACTTGTCGGCCGCCTTGGGTCATTCTGTAGTTTCTGCGAACGCCGCATCGCCACCAACCTTGCTGTCGAGCATATCCAACCAAAGAAGGGGCCGTTTGCTCACCCGACGCTCGTCGGGCGTTGGGAGAACTTCCTGCTCGCCTGCGTAAACTGCAACTCGACGAAGGGCGACAAGGACGTAGGCCTTGCAGCCTTTCTGTTGCCGGATAGAGACAACACCTTCGTCGCCTTCAGTTACGCGGAGGATGGAGCCATCAGGGTTGACGGGGGGCTCTCGACCGTTGCTACGGCCCAGGCGCGAGCAACATTGTCGCTCGTGGGGCTCGACAAGCGCATCGCGCAGACATTCGACGAGAACGGGAAGCTCGTTGCGATAGATAGGGTATCGCAGCGCATGCAGGCCTGGCTTCTGGCCCTGACGAGCAAGGAAGATCTCGACGAGGAACCACAGTGCGCACCGCTTCGGCGTCAGATCGTTCGTACCGCAGTGGAGTCCGGTTTCTTCTCCATCTGGATGACCGTCTTCGCCCAGGATGCGGACATGCGAGGGCGACTGATCGACGCCTTCGATGGCACCCGAGGCAGTGGCTGTTTCGACGCGACCAACGTCCCCGTGCGACCCGCGCCGAACCCCGATGCCCTTGCTCACGGGGGAAAGGCGTGACCGACCAAACCTCGCTAGAAGGCGAGCTGATCCTCTACCGCACCGCCGACGACGCTGTGTGGGTCGAGGTGCTCTACGAGCCCGAGACCTTCTGGCTCGACCAGAAGCGCATGGCCGAGCTGTTCGGCGTCGACGTCCGCACCGTCAGCTGCCACTTGAAGAGAATCTACGCCTCGGGGGAGCCTGGCCCGGAGGCAGCTCTCCGAAGGATCTGGAGAGCTCAGCGCGAGGGAAATCGAAGGCTAGGCGCGATCGAGTTCTACAACCACGCCGAGCAACTGTACGACAAGTTCCGCGTGCACCGAGACCACGAGTTCGAGAACGACTTCGAGGCTGACGTGATGCGCATCGAATCGAAGCGCCCCAAGAAGATGAAGCAGGAACCGTGACGAGCTCGCCCCGACACTCCGAGGCCGCGTTCGAGACGGTCATCGAGCACCACCTTCTCGGGCACGGCTACGTCGCCGTCGCGCGCGAGGGCTTTGACCGCGAGCGCGCCATCTTCCCGTCCGTGGTCCTCGACTTCATCAAGGACACCCAGCCCAAAGAGTGGGCGAAGCTCGAAGCCCTACACGGGCCGAAAACGGGCGAGCAGATCCTCACCGACCTCTGCAAGTGGATGGACGCGAACGGATCACTCGCGACGATTCGCCACGGCTTCAAGTGCTATGGGCGCAAGCTCTCCGTCGCCTACTTTAAGGCCGCGCACGAGCTGAACCCCGAACTTGAGGAGCGCTATGCAAAGAACCGGCTTGGCCTCACCCGCCAGCTCCGCTTCTCAACGCGCTCCGAAAAGTCGCTCGATGTCACACTTAGTGTGAACGGTATCCCCATCGCGACGCTCGAGCTGAAGAACGCGATGACCGGGCAGACCGTCGAGCATGCTCGGCAGCAATACAAGCAGGACCGCGACCCGCGCGAGACCATCTTCGAGTTCAAGAAGCGCACGCTTGTGCACTTCGCCGTCGACACCGACACGGTGCTCATGACAACGCGCCTCGCGGGCAGCGCCACCCACTTCTTGCCCTTCAACAAGGGCGACGGTGGCGGGGCTGGCAACCCTGCCGATCGCCAAGGCCGGAGCTACCGCACCGCCTACCTCTGGGAAGAGGCGCTCGCTCGGGACAGCTTGCTCGACCTTCTTGCGCGCTTCCTTCATCTTCAGGTCGACGAGAAGCGCGACGATCAGGGCCGCAAGGTGAAGACCGAGCAGATGGTCTTCCCTCGCTACCACCAGCTTCAGGCAGTGCGCCTCCTCGTGGAGTCTGCTCGCACGGAAGGCCCGGGGCACAATTACCTCGTCGAGCACTCGGCCGGTAGCGGCAAGAGCAACACGATCGCCTGGCTCACGCACCGGCTTGCATCGCTCCACGACGAGGGAAACCGGCGCGTCTTCGACAGCGTCATTGTCGTCACCGATCGCGTGGTGCTCGACCAGCAACTCCAAGACAACATCTATCAGATCGAGCACAAGCGCGGCGTCGTGCAGAAGATCGACGAGAGCTCGCGCCAGCTCGCCGAGGCGCTCGAGAGCGCCGTACCGATCATCATAACCACGCTGCAGAAGTTCCCCTTCGTCTCCCGCCAGCTGCTGAAGATGGCCGAGGAGCGCGGGGAGGCGGGCGCGGGGACGCTCCAGACCCGACGCTGCGCGGTCGTCATCGACGAGGCGCACAGCTCCCAGGGCGGCGAGACCGCGACGGACCTGAAAGAGGTGCTCGGCGGCGAGGCACTCCGCAATGAGGCTCAGAAGCGGGCTGCCGAGGAAGGTCGAGAAGATCTCGAGGAGCTGTTCCGGAGCATGGCCAAGCGCGGCCGGCAGGCGAACCTGAGCTTCTTCGCCTTCACGGCCACCCCGAAGCACAAGACGCTCGCGGTGTTCGGGCGCAGCGGCAAGCCGGCGCACCGCTACACGATGCGGCAGGCGATCGAGGAGGGCTTCATCCTCGACGTGCTTAAGAGCTACACGACGTACGCGATCTACTTCCGGCTCCTGAAGTCATGCGAGGACGATCCGAACGTCGAGCGCAAGAAGGCGGCTCGCGCGCTGGCCCGCTTCCTCAAGCTCCATCCGCACAACATCGCCCAGAAGACTGAGGTGATGGTCGAGCATTTCCACGCCGGCCCCCGCCATAAGATCGGCGGGCGCGCGAAGGCGATGGTGGTGACAGGCTCACGTCTCGAGGCTGTTCGCTACAAGCAGAGCTTTGACAAGTACATCAAGGACAAGGGCTACCCGATCAAGTCGCTCGTGGCCTTCTCCGGCGCAGTGCCGGACGACAAGCTCGCCAACGTCTTGTACACCGAGGAGGCAATGAACGGCGGGCTGCGCGAGAAGGAGCTGCCCGAGAGCTTCGCCTCCCCCGAGTACCAGGTGCTCCTAGTCGCGGAGAAGTACCAGACCGGCTTCGATCAGCCGCTCCTCCACACGATGTACGTGGACAAGCGGCTCGCCGGCATTCAGGCCGTACAGACACTCTCGCGGCTCAATCGCATACACCCGGTGAAGGAGGACACCTTCGTCCTCGACTTCGTGAATAACCGCGACGAGATCCGCGAGGCGTTCAAGACCTACTTCGAGGGCGCGGAGATCGGAGAGGAGGTCGACCCGACGCGGCTCTACGCCATCAAGGGCGAGCTCGACGCGGCGGGAATCTACCTCGACGAGGACATCGCGCGGTTCTGCGACGTGTACTTCAAGCCCAAGCAGAAGCAGAGCGCCCTCGACCACCAGGCGATGAACGCCGCGCTCGATCCCGCAGTCTCACGATTCAAGGCGCGCTCCGAGGAGAGCCCCGACGAGACTGAGCTGTGGCGTGGCAAGCTACAGGCGTTCCAGAACCTGTACGGCTTCCTTAGCCAAGTAATTCCGTATCAGGACTCCGACCTCGAGCGCCTCTACGTGTTTGTGCGTCATCTAATGATGAAGCTTCCGCGCCGTGCCAGCGGAGCGGCCTACCAGTTCGATGACGAGGTCAAGCTCGAGTACTACCGGCTGCAGAAGATCAGCGAAGGGTCCATCGCGCTCAAGGACGGCGAGGCGCGGAAGCTTGACGGGCCGGCCGAGGTCGGAAGCGGCGTGCTGCGCGAGCAGCCGGTACCGCTCTCGCAGCTCATCGACGTCGTCAACGAGCGCTTTGGGACCGACTTCAACCAGGCCGATCAGCTCTTCTTCGATCAGATCGTCGAGGCCGCCATGGGTGACGACGGCCTGCGTCGCGCGGCGGCCGTGAACCCGGGCGACAAGTTTGAGCTGCTTTTCAAGAACGTGCTCGAGCGGCTCTTCGTCGACCGAATGGACCAGAATGAGGACATATTCGTTCGCTTCATGAACGATGTGCCCTTCCAGAAGGTGGTGACGTCATGGATGGCCGACGAAGCCTACCGACGGCTACGCACGCCTATCGCAGATACCGCGTCTGCCATGAACAGCCAGGTGCGCCCATTGCTGTCTGTTGTTGAGGCGACTCCGGATCAACGCTACAAGACCCACGTGCCGCTTGTACCGCTCAAGATCGCAGCAGGCTCCTTTGGAACTCCGCAATGGGTTGGGGATGAAGGGCTCGAGTGGGTTGAGGTTAGCACAAGCCACCAACTCCGCCGCGGAATGTTTGTGGCACAAGTCGTCGGAAAGTCCATGGAGCCACTGATTCCAGATGGAGCTTGGTGCTTGTTTCGCGCTTCAGAAGCGGGCACTCGACAGGGCAAGATCGTTCTCGTACAGCTACGCGATGCGACCGACCCGGAAACTGGCGAGCGTTATACCGTGAAGCGGTACGTGAGCGAGAAGACGTCATCGGATGATTCGTGGCGGCATCAACGAATTGTGCTTCACCCAGTCAACCGAGACTATCCGCCCATAGTGCTGTCAAACAGCGACGACGGCGACGTTAGTGTCGTCGCAGAGTTTGTCGAGGTTCTCGGCGCGACCAACACTTAGAGGAATCACCATGTCACCCTCATGCCCATGTCTCGCTGAGACTATGAAAGCGGATCCAAAAGTCGAAAGAATACTGAGGAAGCAAGCGAGCCGCCTTGGTATTCAGTCAAGGCACGATCGAGACTCTCGCTTCGATTCGCCATACTTCCATTCTTGGTCCGTCTCAACCGTAGGCAGATGGCACACAGAGTAGATCGAAAGGCAGGTGAAAAGATCTCAAGGTGGCGGCTGAAGGAGCTGCTAGGTACCGGAGGCAATGCCGAGGTGTGGACAGCTGCCGACGGCGACGGGTCCGTTGTTGCGCTGAAGATTCTCCGACAGATCAAGCCGCAAAGCGAACCGTATCAGCGGATGCGCTCTGAAGTGAGTGCCCTTGAGCAGATCGGCGCACACCCAGGCGTCCTTCCGCTGCTTGAGTCGTCCTTGCCTGAACATCCGTCAAAAAGTGAACCCGCGTGGCTTGCAACGCCCGTTGCTGTGCCGATCCGTGAGGCATTGGCAGGCACTGACAACCTTAGGGATGTAGTGAGTGCTGTCGCCAGCGTCGCAAACACGCTAGCCAGTTTGGCGAAAGTACATGGCATCTACCATCGAGACATTAAGCCAGAGAACCTCTACAGGCTCGGAGATGACTGGGTGGTTGGGGATTTCGGTCTCGTAACATTTCCTGACAAAGAGTCCGTCACTGCCGTCGGCCGACTGATAGGGCCAACATACTACCTAGCGCCTGAGATGTTTCGAGGGGACGTGGTAGATCCAGGTCCAGCAGATGTATACGCATTGGCGAAAACGCTCTGGGTACTTGCATCAGGCCAGTCTTTCCCGATGCCCGGACACCTGTCAATCGATACAGAACTATTTCGATTGAGCGGATTCACTGCTGGCGAAGGATTGCGGCATCTTGACATTCTTATTGATCGGTCGACACGGGTGGACCCAAGGGCAAGACCAAGCATGATCGACATCAAGAACGAGCTACAGGCCTGGTTGGCACCTTCGGCTGAGAGTGATGGCATGCAGTCAGTCTCAAGGAGCGTCGTGGACCAAGTTGCACCTCGGTTTAGTGCTCGAAAAGCCACAATCGCCAGCTACGAACGGCGGAAAGAGATCGCACGTAAGATCGAGAACTACGGCAGAGCTAGGTTACAGGTCGTAATAGATGCGGTCGCTGGTGCAACCGGTCTAGAAGAAGAGCACGGCGTAACGAGCTTTCGAGAGGCGCCAGAGGTTGCGAAGGCGCTTAACACCGGTGAGCCAGGATATCCAAACTTTCGTGCTGTTGCCTTCCATGCACCACGGCTGCCACACGAAAGGGAGAAGCGTACCTCTCTCGTGTTGGGCTTGGCATTTCCTATGGATTCGGACAACAACACTCATTGGTTTGGAGGCTTCGTGCTATTCCATGACAGGCGCGTTGCGGGAACGTGGCTCACAACAGTAGAGGTAGCGCCCGCTGAGTCGGCCCTATCCGAAGAAGCAGAAAGGAAGGTAATTAGGCAGCTTGAGCAATATCTCGATGCAGCTTTACTAGCGTTTGTTGAGTATGTCAGCTAGCTAGGAGCGCAGGGTTGCGCTAACTGCAGACAAGGTAAGAGTGCCTACGGAGCGCCCAAGATGGTGGATTCCTCTCGAATCATCGTTCTCGCAGACTTCATGAAGGAGCCGAAGCTCACTATTTGTCGGCCCATAGTGGTCCTGAAGGATGTGAAGGGTAGACGCGATCACACAGCCCCAGCAGAAAGCATCCCCATATCACGTCCGTAGTCCACCGCCCTCACCTCGGCACCAACCCCACCGCCCGCAACGGCCCACCGGACCCACCCTCAATCTTCATCAGCAGTGCCAGCACATACGCTCCTGTCGCCGGCAATGAATCAAGATTGGTGAGGTTCTCGGGTAATCCCCCCACTTGTAGGGG
>NZ_DLHL01000024.1 GCF_002483225.1 Gemmatimonas sp. UBA7669
TAGACATTTTTCAGGACTAGACAAACCTGCAACCGCGGTAACCCGCGACCGCAGGCCCAGCCGCCCACGATCGGATCTCTCATCTCGTTTGTTGCTCACATCACATTCATCTATTTCAGTCCGGTCTCCCAACCTCTGGGCGAAGCCACCGGTCTCTCACCCTCTCAAGTCCCAGCGCTCAGAAATGAGAAGCGAGAGGCCGGAGACGAGAGTTCAGTCCCCCGACGGCAGTTGCGGCACGCCGTTGGTTTCGGATCCGCGAAGCAGCCCCGCCGATGCATACACCGCCAGCTTCTCGCGGGTATCGATGATGTCGAGGTTGCGCATGGTCAGCTGTCCGATGCGATCGAGCGGCGAGAAGTACTCCTGTCCCTTCTCCATCGTCAGACGCTCGGGCTTGTACGTCAGGTTGGGGCTCGACGTGTCCATGATGCTGTAGTCGTTGCCACGACGCAGCTCGATGGTCACTTCACCCGTGACCGCCTTGGCCACCCAGCGCTGCGCGCTTTCGCGCAGCATGAGCGACTGCGGGTCGAGCCAGCGTCCCTGATACAGCAGACGGCCGAGCTTCTTGCCGTTGATGCGGTACTGCTCGATCGTGTCTTCGTTGTGAATGCCCGTCACCAGGCGCTCGTAGGCAATGAACAGCAGCGCGAGTCCCGGCGCCTCGTAAATGCCGCGGCTCTTGGCTTCGATGATGCGATTCTCGATCTGGTCCGTCATGCCCAGGCCATGGCGTCCGCCAATGACATTGGCTTCGGTGAACAGCTCGAGTGCGCTGCCGAACTCGCGGCCATTGATGGCCACGGGATAGCCTTCCTCGAAGCGGATGCTCACGGTTTCACGCGCGATCGCCACCTCGTCCTTCCAGAAGGCCACACCCATGATGGGCTGCACGATGTGCATGCCCTTGTTGAGGAACTCGAGATCCTTGGCTTCGTGCGTGGCGCCCAGAATGTTCGAGTCCGTCGAGTAGGCCTTCTCCACCGACATCTTGTATTCGAAGCCGGCCTTGATGAGGTACTCGGCCATCTCCGTGCGGCCGCCCAGCTCGTCGATGAACTGCTGATCGAGCCAGGGCTTGTACACGCGCAGATTGGGATTCGTCAGCAGACCGTAGCGGTAGAACCGCTCAATGTCATTGCCCTTGAACGTGCTGCCGTCGCCCCAGATGTCCACGCCATCTTCGCGCATGGCCGCCACGAGCATCGTGCCCGTGACCGCGCGGCCCAGCGGCGTGGTGTTGAAGTACGTCTGCCCCGCCGTGGTGATGTGAAACGCGCCGCACTGCAGCGCCGCCAGCCCCTCGGCCACCAGCTGCGCGCGGCACTCGATCAGCCGCGCCTTCTCCGCGCCGTAGGCCATGGCCTTGCGCGGAATCTCCTCGTAGTCGGACTCGTCGGGCTGCCCGAGATTGGCCGTGTAGGCAAAGGGGACGGCGCCCTTGGCGCGCATCCAATGCAGCGCCGCGCTCGTGTCGAGACCGCCGGAGAAGGCAATGCCGACTTTTTCGCCGACGGGGAGAGACTGGAGAATGTTGGCCACGGTTGGCTCGCAGGATCGGGGCGGATCGGGCGCCGGCCCAGACGGCCGGCTGCCGAGGTACAGCCTCGAAAGTTACACCCGTCCGGGGGGCCGATCCATGATGTCGGCCCCCGATTTCCCCGGTTTTCCCGCCGCCGACAGGCCGTCAGCTCAGGCAGTAAGCAGCGCCTCGTCGGGCGAACCTTCCAGCGCCGAACACTTGCCGTGGTAGGACACCCGGTACGCGATACCATGCTCGCCGCGGATCTTGTTCTCGCTGATGGCTTCCTGCTCAAAACCACGCAGACCCGTCACACGCATCTCGTCCGCCTTCTTGCCCACGTCGCCGTTGATGAGGTTGGACGTGCCCGCGAGGTTGTACAGGCAGTGAATGAGCTCGTGCGCCAGCGCGATGAACGGCGGCCGGGCGCCGTCGGGCGTGTCGGTGTTCTTCGGGTCCCACTTGATGGACGAAATGGCGCCGGTGCCGTCGGACGACGACTGATCGTTACCCGACTTCGTGATCGAGCCACCCTCGTAGGTGCGCCAGCGAATGAGCGGACCGAAGCTGTGTTTGACCGATTCCTTGGGCATGATGCACACCGTGTAGCCGAACTTGGCCTTGGCCTGCTGCGCCACGATGCCGGCCAGGAGCGCCTGGCCCACCGGCTTGCTGTCAATCTTGGCGAGCGCGGTATTGACCAGCTGCACAAAGGCCTTCGAGTCGGTGGCCTTGGTACGAATGATGATGCCAGCGTAGGCAGTGGGGGTGTCGGCCATGGACGGATACTCCGATGAGATGGAACGCGCGGAGCATCGGCGCCCACGCGCGGTGAGTACAACATGCGCCACATTGCCCGATCTCGCGACCGGCCGCAGCTTGAGGCATGTCCTGTTCCCGCCGCGAAGCCCTCGCCGCCCTTGGCGCACTCCTCGCCACCCCGTCGTTGTCCGCCGCGCTTGCGCACGCGGAAGACACGCAACCTGCGGACATGCTGCTGGCCACGTCGCCGGCATTCCAGGCCGCGCGAATTCGTGGCGAGCTGACCGCCGAACAGGTCGTGCGGCGTGCGCTCGATCGGTGCAACACGCTGGGCACATCGTGGCGGGCCATCGACTTGCTCAGTAGCTCCGCGCTGGCCGACGCACGCGCGTCTGACGAACGCCTGCGTCGCGGCCGTCTGCTGGGAGCGCTGGATGGCGTGCCGGTGTTTGCCAAGTCCATCTACGACTTGCAGGGGCAGCCCACCTCGGCTTCAAGTGCGGAATGGGTGCGTCTCTTTCCCGACGCAGTGCCGCGCGATGCCGTGGAGGTGGCGCGTCTGCGCGCCGCGGGCGCCGTGGTGCTGGGCAAGACAGCCGCCGACGACTTCGCCTATCGCGGCAACGGCACCAGTTCACACACGGGGCAGGTGCTCAACCCCTACGACGCGAGTGCGCAGCGCACACCCGGCGGCTCCAGTGCCGGCGCGGCCGTGGTCGTAGCAGGCGGCATGGCCTTCAGTGCACTCGGCACCGACGATGGCGGCTCCAATCGTATCCCCGCGCAGTTCACCGGTGTGGTGGGCATGAAGCCCAGCTTTGGTCTGGTGCCACGCAGTGGTGTCATTCCCACCTGGCCATATCTCGACACACACGGGCCACTGGCCCGCTCCGTGATGGACGCGGCGCTGATGCTGTGGGCCCTCGTGGGTGCTGACGGTGAAGACGCCTTGTCGCATGACCTGGGCCGCGACACGATGCGCGCCATGGTCACGACGTCCGGTGTAAACCGCACAGCAGTGCAACCATCGTTCACGCCCGACGCACTGCGCGGCCGGCGTCTTGGCATCGTGAGCATTCATGCGCCGCGCACGCAGATGTCGGCCGAATCCGTGGCGCAGTTCGATAAGGCGTTGGCCGACTGCCGCACGGCGGGCGCCATCGTGGATGTGTTCGACGCGCCGGTCACGCGGGTGAATGTCCGTGAGCGCTTTGCCGAAGTGGCCAGCGCGCGTGGCAATGTGCGTCCCAATCCCAATAGTCCGGCGGCCACCGCCAACGCACTCTATCGCTACTTCGCCCGGCAGGGCGTGGATGCACGCGCGGCCGCACAGCGTGGCCACGCGGCGTATCGCGCGTTCTACGACGTGCTGCCCACCGACTGGCCGGCCTTCGAAGCGTTGCTCACGTCACCCTACGAACACGATGCGGCGGGTGTGTCCTTTGCGCGCTCGCGCGAGCAGGTCGTGACGCAACTGGCCAGTGCCATGCGCGCCGAGCGCATCGATGCGCTGGTGTATCCCACCATGCCGTTTCCGGCGCCGCTGGCCGTCAACCCCTGGCCCGACGTGCGCACGCCACTGGGCTTCGGCAACTGGATGGGGTTGCCCGAAGTCTCCGTGCCCGCCGGCTATGACAGTCAGGGCATGCCGCTGGGCAATCTGTCCTTCGTGGGTTTACCCGGAGACGATGCAGCGCTGTTGGCCATGGCCTACGCCTACGAACAGCAGTCGCGGCACTTCAAGCCGCCGGCTGCGGTGGGTTCGCGTTAACGGGGGCCTTCGCGCTGTACCGCGCGCTGTTGGCGCAGTGTCTCGTACACCGCAATCCCCACACTCGTTGACAGGTTGAGCGAGCGAATGGGGCCCTCGGCCATGGGCATGGTCACGAACTGTTCGGCGTAGCGCGTGTGCAGCGTGGCGGGCAGGCCACCGGTTTCGCGGCCAAACACCAGCACCGTGTTGCTCGTCTCGCCGAGCGGCGCATCCCAGAAGGTCCGACGTCCACGCGTACTGAAGAACCAGGGCGTGCCAAGCTGTGGCAGCTCGGCCTCGAACGTGTCCCAGTCTTTCCAGACGCGCAGATCGACATGCTCCCAGTAGTCGAGCCCCGCCCGCTTGACGGCGCGGTCGTCGAGCGAGAAACCCAGCGGCTCGATGAGGTGCAGCGTGGCACCGGTGGCCACGCAGGTGCGGCCGGCGTTGCCGGTGTTCCAGTGAATCTCGGGGTGAACCAGCACGACGTGGAGAGCCATGTCACAACTTCACCTGCATACGCCACACTTCGCCACCGTGCGTGCGGAATGCAGTGCGTCACGCGATACTTCCCGCATGTTTCGTCCTTCTCTGCTGCGGCACGTCGTGCTGCTCGCCACGGTCTCCGGGCTCGCGGCCTGCTCCGTGTCCACCCGGGTCACCCGCACCACGCCATCGGAGCCGGCAGCACCCGCATCGATCGCGCTGATGTCCTTCAACCTGCGCTACGACAATCCCGCCGACGGGCCAAATGCCTGGCCGCTCCGGCGGGATCGCGTAGCCGGCGCCATTCGCTTTCATGGCGCCGAGGTGGTGGGTGTGCAGGAGGCGCTGGCGAGCATGCTGCGTGAACTCGACGCGCTGCTGCCCAACTATCGCCGCGTGGGCGTGGGCCGCAGCGATGGAGCAGAGCGCGGGGAGTTCAGCGCCATTCTCTACGACACCACGCGGGTGACGGCCCTCGAGAGTGGCACCTTCTGGCTCTCGCCCACGCCCGATGTGGTGGGCAGCAAGGGCTGGGACGCGGCGCTCGAGCGCATTGCCACCTGGGCGCGGTTCCGCGACAAACAGAGCGGCTGCACCTGGGTGCACGTCAACACACACTTCGATCATGTGGGCGACAGCGCGCGCGTGGAAAGCGCGCGGCTGATCAGACGCCGACTGGGCGCGCTGGCCAATGGCCTGCCGCTCACCATGACGGGCGACTTCAACGCCAATCCCTCACACCCGGCCTACGTCACGCTCACCACGAGCACACTGCCCGACGGGTCACGGCCGCTGCGTGACGCGCTGCACGTGAGCGACACGCCACACTATGGTCCCTTGTCCACCTGGAACGCCTTCAAGGACATCGAACCCGACCGCCGCATCGATTTTGTGTTTGTGAGCGACGGCGTGCGGGTGCGGCGTCACGGCATTCTCAGTGATCGCTGGGACGGACGTTTCCTGTCGGATCATCTGCCGGTGCTGGCCGAGGTCCAGCCCTGCGCGCGGTAAGCAGAGTGCGCTGCGCGGTGGCGTTGCACGCGTGGCGCAGCACGCGTGGCGCAGCACGTGTGGCGCGTAGTCGCGTCAGGTCGCCAGCACCTGATGCACAAGATCGGCCATGTCGGTGAAGACATGCTCGGGGGCATGCGGCGCAAAGGCGGCGAGCGGCGCATAGCCCCAGCCCACCGCACCAAAGGCCACTCCGGCGCGGCGCGCGCTCTGCAAATCGGTGACCTGATCACCCACGTACAGCGTGCGCTCCGGCGCCGCGCCCAGTTCGCGCATGACACGCCGAATGCGCGAGCGCTTACCGAAAATGGACGAACCTCCGTCCACACGCGAAATCAGACGCGCGCGCTCGGGGCCCAGCAGCCGATGCACCGTGGCCGGTGCGTTGGACGTGACCACCGCCAATTGCAGTCCGGCCTCGTGCAGCCGGCGCAGCGTCGCATCAGTGGCCTCGAACAGGTGAATGTTCTGTGACGTTCTGGCCATGAGGCGACGGAAGTCGTCCGCCACAAACGGCAGACGCCACATGGGAAGACCCACGTGGCGCATGACGGTGCGCGCATCGAGATGGCGCAGCCGCTCAATGTCTGCCGGCGAAAGCGCCGAGAAGCGATGCCGCGCGGCCAGTTGATTGAACACCGTCACGAAGAACGGAAACGAGTCGGCCAGTGTGCCATCAAAGTCAAACAAAAGGTGTGTGTATCGACCCATCAGGACACAGTGTCACGTGACGCAGCACGCAGCAAGGCCGGCGTGCTGGGTGCGCGCTCGAGCAGCTCCACGGCGCGCTTGAGCGGCAGGTCCCAGCCGGCGCTCACGCGAAAGGCCAGTGTATCGCCGTGCGCCAGCGTGGCCACACGATGCGCGAGACTGCGGGCAATGTCGCTGCGCCCCGCGTCGAACTGCGCGCGCGTGACCGGCACCGACTCGCGCGTGAGCCGCGTGAACACACTGTCGGTCCACGCCGCCGGCACCTCAAAGTCGGCCCGAATGGCTGTGCCACGCTGCTTCTGCTCCCGCACCACCGTTTGCGCGATGCTGGTCACGTGACCAAACAGGGTGGTGGCATGGGGGGCGAGCACCTGACGCAGCGCCAGCTCACCGGCCGACAGCGTGTCTTCCGCCACCGCAACATCCGGCGCGATGGCGCCGCTGCCATCGGCCTGCTTCTGAATGGAGCGACCCTGCGGCGTATACCACTTGCCCGTGGTGAGCTTGAGGGCATAGCCGCCGTCGAGTCCGTACACACTCTGCACCAGCCCCTTGCCGTAGGAGCGACTGCCCAGCAGGAGCGCGCGGCCATTGTCCTGCAGCGCCCCGGCCACGATCTCGGCCGACGACGCCGATCCGCCGTCCACCAGCACCACCAGCGGCTCCTGTGACACCAGTGGCGCCAAGTCGGCGCCAAAGCGCTCGGTGCCTTCGCGGGAACGCACTTCCAGCAGCGGCGCCCCCTTGGGCAGGAAAAGATTGGCCGTGGCCAGGGCCTCCTGCACCACACCGCCGGGATTGCCACGCAGGTCGAGCACCAGACTGCGACTGCCGGCGCGCTTGAGCGAGACAATGGCATCGCGCAGCTCGCGCGAGGTGTTGTCGCTGAAGCGCGTGATGGGCACGTAGCCGATGCCCGGTGTCAGCATGAGATGAAACGGCACCGACGACACATGCACGCGGCGGCGCACGAAGCGATGCGTGAGTGGCTCCGGCAGACCGGCGCGCTCGAGCGTCACCACGACGGGTGTGCCGTCTTCGCCCACGAGATGGCGATGCACGCGTTCCGTGCTCCAGCCAACACTGCTGGTGTCATTGATGCGCACAATGCGATCGCCGGGTTGCACGCCCGCCTCGGCGGCCGGTGTGGCGTCGTAGACCTTCTCCACCGTGACCGCGCCATTGATGGGCGGCGTGAGCAGCACACCGAGCCCACTGTAGTTGCCGTTGGTGGTGAGCTCGAAGTCGGCCAGGTCGGCCGGCGTGAGCAGATCGGCGTAGGGGTCCTTGAGTTCGCGCACGAGACCACGCGCGGCCTTCTCGTACAGCGCGTTGGCCGTCAGCGTGTCACTGAAGCGCAGCATGACCAGCGTCATGACCTGCTCCAGCAGGGCCGGTCCGTGTCGCTCCGTACGGCGCTGCAGACTCCAGGCGCCCGTGGCCAGAGGCACGACCAGCAGCGTCACGGCCGTGGCCTGGCGCCAGGCGGGGGAGCTGCGACGCAAACGACGGAGGCGGGCCAGCAGGTTGGCAGGCATGAACAGGGTGGTGAGTCCAACAGTGGTGAGAATGGGCGCATGCGTCTGCGCCGATCGCCTGCAGTACCACGGGGGTCGGTCCGGGCGTCACCAGCCTGGGGTGGGGCAGACACGAGGGCAACGCGCCGGGGACAAGGGGCACGGAACTCGTCCCGGGAGGACCGGTATCAGCAACGCACGCAGGGCATCCCACCACTGTGTCTCCTGGAGTGTGTTGCAATGGTCCCACCGTATTCCCTCGCCTCGCCCCTCATTTGTGGCCTTGGATTGGCACTTCTGCTCACGGCGTGCTCGTCCACCTCGGAGCCACCCCCGGCGCAGCCTGAGCCACCCCCCACCACACCGCCGCCGCCACCGCCGCCGCCCGCCCCGCCCATTGCCCGACGGGATTTCCGACCGGGGACACCGCCCGGATGGTTCAGCAGCACCAGCCGCAGTGACATTTACGAGGGCGGCCTCGACCGCGGCGAACGGCGAACCGGTGAGGCGGCGGCCTATCTGCGCAACACCACGACGAATGCGGCGTCCGGCGCGTTCATTCAATTGAGTCAGACCATTAACGCGGCCAGCTATCGCGGCAAGCGGCTGCGACTCTCCGGCTGGGTCTACGCCGACAGTATCAGCAGCGGTGGAGGCGGCCTGTGGATGCGCGTGGATGCCGCCACACGCACGGTCGGCTTTGACAACATGATCGGATTCGGTCGCCCCATTGCCGGCACCATTGCGTGGCACGAGGCTGCCGTGGTGCTCGATGTGCCGCAGGAAGCCATCAGCATTACACTGGGTGCGCTCTTGAATGGCCGAGGCATTCTGCGTGTGGATGATCTGCGCCTCGACACCGTCCCCACCAGTGTCCCCACCACCGGGAGCGCGACCCCAACCACGTTTGGCGGCGACAGCGTGGCCAACACGCTGGCCGCGGCGCGCTTTCCCGGTCAGATGCAGAACGCGGACTTCGAAGGGCTGGCGCCCGTTGGCTCCGCTTCTGCAGCCACCTGGTTGAATGCCAACGCCGTGCCCTTCACCACCGACGCGCCGGGCGCAGGTTTTGACGACCTCGCTGAAGTCGGACGCATGGTTGGCATGGCGAGGGTGGTGGCGTTGGGTGAAGCCACACACGGCACACGCGAGTTCTTCCGCATGAAGCATCGCGTGTTCGAATACCTCGTGGAGCGACACGGCCTGCGCTGGTTCACCATCGAGGCGACCATGCCGGAGTCGCGGGATGTCGATCGCTATGTCACACATGGTGTGGGCAATCCGGCGGTGCTGCTGTCACGTCTGCAGTTCTGGACCTGGAACACGCGCGAGGTCCTCGATCTCATCGAGTGGATGCGTGCCTACAATGTGCGTGTGGGGGAACCGCGTCTGCGATTCCTCGGCTTCGACATGCAGTCACCCGACGTGTCGGTGGACAGTGTTCGCCGCATTACCGCCCGTCTCGACACGACCCTCGGCGCGCGCGCGGCGCGCATCACCGCCTGCCTGGATCCCGCACGCTCCCCGAGCAACGGGCGCATGATCAGCACCCAGTATCAGAACAACACCACGGTCCTTGCGCGCACGCTGTGCCAGGACTCCCTGTCGGCCCTGCAGCGTGCCGTGACAGAGCGCCGTCCCGCACTGCTCACGCGCGCCGACGCCGAAACGGTGGATTGGCTGGAGCAGTACGCCACGCTGCTGTGGCAGTGGGCGCGCATGGCCGGCGCCACCTCGGGTGGATCCTTCATCCGCGACGAAGCCATGGCCGACAATCTCGAATGGGCCACCAAACGCCACACCGGCGACCGCTTCTTCGCATGGGCGCACAACTACCACGTGAGTCGCCGACCCAACACCATGGGCTTTCATCTCGGGCGCCGGCTCGGCAGCAACTATCTCAACCTCGCCTTCACCTTTGGCACCGGTACGTTCAACGCGGTCGCGGTGGGTGGCGGGTTGCGCACGCACAGCATCGAGAGTGTGGACTCATCCGGCATCGAGTGGCTGTTCCAGCAGAGTCCCAGCCAACGATTGCTGTTCGATACCCGAAAGCTCCTGACGGCGGGCCCGGAGGCCATTGGCCTCCGGGATCGGCCGGTGCGCATGCGCAGCATCGGCGCCGTGTATTCCTCGACCACCGCACCGGCGTACTTCGAGGAGGCGCTGTTGCCTGGCGACTACGACGGCATCATCTGGTTCCGATCAACCAGCGCCAGCGCACTCCTTCCGTTTCAGTAGGACCCGGCGCTTCCGGTGTGCGTGGAGGTGCTGGTCAGCAGCGCCTCCATGCGCAGCTCGGTTTCGCCCACACTCGACGTGGCGTCGAACAGCACACGACCGTCGCGATCGAGCACGTACAACTGCGGCGTCCCCCAGTTGCCAAAGGCTCTGTAGGCCTCGCGCTTGGCATCGAGGTAGACGGCGCCCGTGAATCCACCCTTGCGCAGTTCCCGTGTGAGGGTGGAGTCGGCGCTGGTTTGCTCGGCAATCAGCACCACGGGCACCTGCCGTGCCGCCAGCCTCCTGGACAGCAGCTCGAGATCGGGGAGCGCTTCCACGGCCGGACCGCACTGTGGTGACCAGAAGACCACCACCATCGGACGCCCGTTGGCCAGCGTCGAAAGCGCCGTCTCCCGTCCGTCGAGCGCTGTCACCACTGACGGCTCCACACGACGGCGGCGGGCGCGGCCCATGACCGTCTCGGCCATCTCCTGTCGGGTGCGCTGCAGGAGTGCCGCCCATTCGCTGGCCCCCACGTGGCGTGTCCCGAGCGAATCGAGACGCTTGACCTTTGCGGCTGCAGTTCGTGGGTCAATCACCAGACGCGCCCAGTGCGGCACGGCCAATGCCGTGTCTCCGGCCGCCAGCGCGGCGCTGGCCGTGACATCAAACACCTCCACGTTCCACCCCACGTCCGGCACCCGACGCAGGCGCGCCAGCGCTTCCGCGGCCCGCCCGCCCTGCGCGAGCACACGCCCCACTTCGGCCTCCACAATGGCGCGCTCTCCGGACAGGCGACGCAAGTAGTCGGCGCGCGTTTCATTCAGCTGCCGCTGCCGATCATCCGGTTGCGCCAACGTCGCCGTCAACGCGGTGAACTGCGCCAGTGCCGTGTCACGCAGGCCGGCCACGCGGGACAATTCCCGCGCCACCCAGCGCCGACGATAGAGCGTGGACTCGGCCGCGAGATATCGCGCCGTCCAGCGCTGCATGGCCTCCGCATGCTGCGCCGTGGTGCCAAGGAAGGCGTGCGCGACCTGCGCCACCTGCGCGCGTCGCTCAGGTGGCGTGTCATGCCACAGCACTTCAAGCGCCGCCACGGCCCCTGCGGAGTCCTTGGATGCCCAATGCGTGCGGAAGATGTCGATGGTGCGCTCCTGCACCGCAAAACCATCCTTCGGTGTGTCGCGCAGGAGGCGCACGCGCCATGCCGCCGTCAACACGGAATCCGGTGTTCCACGTGCATACCAGTACAGCTGACCAGCCTGCGCAGGCAGCGTGCCGGCAAGCATGCGCTCGGAGAATCTGTTGGCCTGCCGGGCATGCATGCGCAGCGTGCTGTCGTTCTCCAGACCCATCGCACGTTCATAGAACGCGAGGGAACTCCACGAGCGCACGGAGTCGGGATACAACTGCACCTTCTCGCGCGCCGTGGCGATACCCTCCTCCCAGCTGCGCCCCATCAGGTCATTCGTCCGCTGCTCCAGCGCATCCAGCAGCGGCCGTCCATCCGCGCCCGCGCGCATTACCTCCCAGGCCCGGCCACCAAAGTCATCCACGGCACTGGCCGCCGTATCCTCTACGGCCAGTGCCGCGAAGAGCACACTGTCCGGCAGCACGAACTCCGCCGTATAGCGATCGCCGCTCGTGCGTTTCAGGGTGGCGAGCTGCACCACAGGCACCCCCTCGTTGTAGCTGCCTTGGTGCACCGTGCGAATGCGCGCCCGCAGATGCAGCACGGCGGGTTTGCCCAGCAGACCCGCGCTGGTGTAGGTCACCCGCACGGTGTCACCACGCTTCGGCAACGCCGGCGACAGCTCCAGTGAACCGGCCACCATGCCGGCCTCCGCCACTGTGGGCTGACGCCAGAGACTCACCACACCAATGGCCGCCAGCACCGCGGCAGCGGCTCGCACGGACGAGCGGGCCCACCAGCGCGTGGTACGCGAGCGCGCAGGCGCATGCAACTCTTCGAGCGGTGCCTGTGGCAGGCGCTCGTCCTGATCCGGAGCCTCCACGGGAATCACGCTGCGCAGGCCGGCTGCACGCGACGCCAGGATGCGCGCCTTCAGACGATCGTGTGTCTCGCGTGAGGTTGCGTCGGGCGCACCGCGGTCAGCGAGCTGCCGGGACCAGGCCTGCAGGGCGGACACCGTGTCGGCGCAGGTGGCGCAGGCGCTCTGATGACGCAGCAGCATCGGATCGGCAATGCGACCGTGCTGAAAGAGCTCGTCTTCCCACGCAGCCAGCGAAGGATGCGCAAGATCGGCGGCGTCGGGCGCCTCGCGGGAGTCAGTCATGGAGCCGGTCCTCGGTGAGCACTCGCACCACGGGCATACCCGCGCTCTGCGGCAGCAGCCGCTCGAGCGCACGCGCCAGGCGAATGCGGGAATTGCCTTCGGAAATGCCGAGCGCCTGCGCGATCTCGGCGTGGGTGAGTCCCTCGCTGCGCAGCAGCACCACATCACGCAGCGCCTCCGGAAGCGCGGCAATGCGGCGATAGGCTTCGTCCACCTCGGGCGCCAGATCAGGCCGGTCGACGGCGGCCGCGCCGGCCACGTGCTCCGCGGCCTCTTCCCATGCGGATTCCCGGCGACGCGCGCCGGCCCGCCGACGCATGAGCGCAAGACGCATGGTGCAGGTCACCAGCCAGGACATGAAGCGTCCCGATTCGCGGTAGTGCCGCAGCGCTTCCGGCAGCCCCACGAACAGGTCGTGCACCACGTCCTCGGCGTCGGCATCATTGGCCATCGCGCGGCGCGCCACCAGCCGCAGGCGCCCCGACGTCAGGTCGTACAGGGCGCCCAAGGCCTCGGGGCTCCCGGCGCGAACCGCCGGCACCAGCGACGCGGCCCGCTGACTCAGCGGGTCGGTCGCCGAGTCGGACACGTCAGCGGGCAGAGAGGCAGAACGACCTCGGGATAGCGGACGAATGCGCAGCTCACAGAAGGGGACATGAGGCCAATGCCGCCCACAGCGCCGGCGTTACACGCCGATTTTCATCCCCAGTACAGGTACGCCATCACGATGGCCACGATCACACCCACGATGTCGGCAAAGAGCCCCATCGACACGGCGTGTCGGGTCTTCTTCACACCCACCGACCCGAAGTACAGCGCGAGAATGTAGAACGTCGTGTCGGTGGCGCCCTGGAAGGTGGCCGACAGGCGACCCGCAAAGGAATCCGCGCCGTAGGTCTTCATGGCGTCCACCATCATGCCCCGCGCGCCGCTGCCCGACAGCGGCTTCATGAGCGCGGTGGGCAACGCGGGAATGATGCGGTCGTCCACACCGAAGAGCGCCAGCACCTTGGCCAGGCCCTGCGTGAGCAGGTCCAGCGCACCCGACGCGCGAAACACACCAATGGCCACCAGCAGCGCCACGAGATACGGAATGATGCGAATGGCCACCTGAAAGCCTTCCTTGGCGCCTTCGATGAAGGCCTCGTAGGCGTTCACCTTCCGCACCAGCGCCATGATGAGGAAGCTGCAGATGACGCCAATGAGCGTGACATTCGCCACGGTGTTGGAGATGATCTGCACCTGTTCGCGTGGCATGCTGGAGAAGCCCCATACGATCGCGCTCACCAGCGCCGTGACGCCAACCAGCCAGCCCAGCAACACCGGGTCGAGCAGATTGATGCGCTGCACGAGCGCCACGCCAACGAGCGCGGCGAGGGTGGCGAAGTAGGTGGTGATGAGAATGGGAAGAAACACATCGGCCGGATTGGCCGCGCCCAGTTCGGCACGATACACCATGATGCTGATGGGAATGAGCGTCAGGCCCGAGGTGTTGAGCACCAGGAACATGATCTGCGCATTCGTGGCCGTGTCTTTCTCCGGATTGAGTGTCTGCAATTCATTCATGGCCTTGAGCCCGAGCGGCGTGGCCGCATTGTCGAGGCCCAGCATGTTGGCAGAGAAGTTCATGATGATGGACCCGAGCGCCGGATGATCGGGCGGCACCTCGGGAAAGAGCCGACGGAAGAACGGACTCACGATCTTGGCCACCACGCCAATGGCCCCGCCGGCCTCGCCCACCTTCATGAGGCCCAGCCACAGCGTGAGCACACCGGTCAGGCCAATGGAGATGTCGAATCCGGTCTTGGCCGAATCGAAGGTGGCCTGCGTCATGGCAGCAAACGCCGAGGCGTCGCCACCAAGGAGCTTGACCACGCCCACCAGCAGTGCGGTGAGAAAGAAGCCCAGCCAGATGTAGTTGAGTGTCATGGCAGGGTGCCCGTGAGCAGTTCCACCAGCACAGGCACGTGCATGGCCATGAGGTCTTCGTTGGCGATGACGGGATACTCGTAGGTAATGACCGGCACGCCGTTCTCGCTGCCCCAGGTGCCGAACGAACCCGGCGTGGGATAGCCCACGTCGCGCACCAGCGGCATGCCCGTGCGTGCCGCAAGTCGCTGCCCCAGCGCGCTGGCGTTGGCATCGTCGATGCAGGCCAGTGGCGCGTGCAGGGCAATCACCACCTCGGGCTTGAGCTCCCCAATCAATGCCAGCAGGGCCTGCGTTTCCGGTTCCGAGCCCGGCGCCGAGCCGGGGCTCAGTTGCACATCGCTGGGCAGATCGATGGTGGCTCGGCAGGTTACCGGTCCGGCGCGCCAGGTGCTCGTGGGGAAGTTGCGATTGAGGTCCACGCCGTTGGCATTGGCGCGTGTGCCACGAATGAGGCCGTCGGGGTTGGCGGCCAGCACCACCGCCGCGTGCTCCGGTGCCCCCTCCAGTTGACGCAGCGCCCGCGAGAGCGCCCAGGTGGTCTCCGGCTCTTCCCCGTGAATGGCCGCAAAGATGAGCAGCTCGCAGCGCCCCGTGGGCCGCCAGACCTCGAGCGGCAGACCGAGAACGGAACGACCATAGATGGTGGGCGGCACGGCGTGCGTGCCCCAGGCAGTGCGCGGACGAAGCGGCATGGGGGTGCGGCGGCGGGATGTGCAAACGGGGACCGCTGCAAGCTACATGGCGGCCCCGCGCCGCGCCGCCTCATGCCACGTCCATCACGCCTTAGGTATCACGCCAGACGTATCACGCCAGACGTATCACGCCTCGTCGGCGGTGGGACCATACGTGGACGCCACCGGCACCTCCAGCAATCGCAGGTACACGGTGAGCTGCCCGCGATGATGGATGAGGTGATGCAGCGTCATGTCGGCAAAGGCCGACTCCCGGTCGCGGCGAATGCGCACCGTGCCATTGACGGCCATCTCCCAGGTCCCGCGCGCGTCCTGATCGACATGCGTGGCCATGGCCTCGAGCGCCTGCGACACCGCCCCGTCGTAGGCGGCCAGCAGCGCGTCGCGCGATGCGGCGCGGAACGGGCGCCAGGTGGAGAGATCGATGTTGCTGCGATCCTCGCTGAACACCAAGCGGGCAAAGTGCAGACAGTCCACGAGGTGCGACGCCAGCTGACCCAGTGAGGACGACTTCTCGTGCGGCTTCCACGACCAGTGGTCATCGGGCAGGCGTTCGAGATGACGCCGCGTCTTCTCCGCTTCACTGCCCAACTGCGCGGCCAGAAACGCGGCGCGTGTCGTGTGGCTCATACGGCCGTCAGCACACGCGTCTCAAGACGCGCATAGCTGGCTTCCATGCCCACCGCCATGCCCGTATCCAGCATGGCCTTCCGTACCTCGGCGCTGGGCACGGTCATCGTCATCACCAGCCGCGTGCCACGGCCGTCTGCCTCGAAGCGCGTCTCCACGCGATTGTCGGGTGTCGGGTCGGGCAGGAACATGCGCTCCACATGCACGATGCGTGCACCCGGCTCGATTTCGAGGTATTCGCCGGTGAGATGAAAGCCGGCGCCGTGGTCATCGGCCCAGGCGAAGCGAATGCCACCACCCGGCCGCAGATCGGACACACATTCCGTCATGCGCCAGCCATCGGGCCCGGTGAGCCAGAGCGGCATGATGTCCGGGTCCGTGTGCGCACGGTACACCTGCGCGGGTGAGGCGTCGAAGTGACGCACCACTTCAACCTGCGTGTCGCCAATGAGGCGAAGGGACAACGGGGGCATGTGAGCTCCGGGGGTGGTGGGTAAGGGAGTGGGGAGTGATTGTGTTGCCGACGGCAGACCCTGCGCGCTGGCCGCCCGTGTGTCAGTTGCGCCGACGACGTGTTGGCTCAGGTGGCATGGCCGCCAGTACCGCGTCGAGTCGGGCGTAGTTGCCCTCGAGGGCGGCGCGCAGTTTGTCGAGCCAGCGATCGGCCGCGCGCAGGCCGTTGTCGGCCAGACGCACAGGTCGCGTGGCACCTTCAACGCGCCGCACCACCAGACCAGCCGTCTCGAGCACCTTGATGTGGCGGGAGATGGCCGGCTGCGACATGGCAAAGGGCTCGGCCAGTTCCATCACCGTGGCCTCACCGCGCGCCAAGCGGGTGAGGATGGCGCGACGCGTCGGGTCGGCGAGCGCAGCGAAGGTGGCATCGAGAACGTCGGGGGAGGCGATCATATAACACATATGTTATATAACTTACTCTTTATGTCAAGCGGCAATGTTTCCGTTTTCTTCACCGACACTCGTGACGGCCGCGAGATCGCCAACAGCTCACGCAGAGAAAACGAGGGCGCAGGGGGCGCAGAGAGGAATACAGGGTCACTCGTTTCTTGACTGCTGTTCAATCCGTGGTGTTTCCGCCCCATCCGCGAAATCCGCGTCAAGGCTGTTCCGCCACGACCGCGGTGCTCTGCGGGGTCTCCGCACTCCGTCCCTCAGCGTGAGCTGTTGACGATGTCGCCGTCGCCGCGAGGGCCGGTCGAGTGACTTGAGTCTCAGGGAACCCCGAACCGACGCACCGTCAGACTCACCTGCAGCGTATCCGGACGTTGCACGCCCGAAGGACGGATGCGGATCGGGCCACGTTCCACCGAACCCAGGTCAGCACTGGTTTCCGGTGCGATGTAGGCGCTCACTCGCACACAGACGCTGTCGAGCGGCGCGCCGCTGGTGCTGTACGGAGAAGTTGGCAGGACAAACCGTCCGTTGCGGTCGGTCCGCACCTCCTCGCCATGCAGCTGGGGCAGCACCGTGCTGGTTCCGCACTCGCGATCGAAATACACGGCGCGGATGAGGAGCCCAGACGCTGCCGAGTTGTCGGCGTACCGGGCCTGACCTGCAACCACATGCGAGATCGGTGGTGGCGACGAGCAGGCGCACAGCGTATCGGAAAACGAGCAGCTGGCGGCCAACGCGGGGAGGAGGAGCGGCATCAGACGGAGCGGGCGCATTGGCGGGCGGGGTGAGCGGGATGCATCTTGGCCTGCATGCGCGCACCGCCACTTGGCGCGGTGCGTCGAACACAGGGCAACGAACGAGGCGCGCGATGTTCAGGAGATGGGTGGGGGTCACGGCACTCGCTGCCATCAGTGTACCCGGCTTGATCGATTTCGGGTCACTTGAGGCGCAGACCGCCAGCTCGGCGCTGACGTTATGGAAGAGCGGTCAGACCGCGTTTGGCATGTTCGTGCCCAGTGAACGGGCGCCTGGCGCCACCGACGCCCAGGGCAACCGCCTGCCGCCACTCTACACCGAAGCCGGCGCGCGCACCCTCGGCAGCAATCCGCTGCTGGACTATCTCTTTCTCAATCTCGAGGGCCGCTACGACGTCGACGCCGTGCGGGCCATGGTCGCCGGGCTCAAGGCTGCGAACGCCACGCGACGGCCCACGCTGCTCGTGCGCATTCCCACCATCGAAGCCGCCGGCGCCGACAGCACGAAGGCGCGTGTGGCGCAGGTGCTCGCGCTCGGCGCGGACGGGGTCGTCATTCCGCACGTGCGCAGCGCCGACGAAGCACGACTGGCGGTGAGCTTCTTTGCCGCCGCGAAAGCTGATGTGTGGTCGCCGCGCAATCCGAACGGACGCATCGTCGCGATGCTCATGATTGAGGACAAGGGCGCCGTCGCGGTCATGCAGGACATTGCCGCCGTACCGGGATACAGTCTGCTGAGCTGCGGCATTGGCAGTCTGACACGCGACATGGGCGGCGATGGTCCGGGCGCGGAAGCCGCCTGCCAGCGCGTGCGCGACGCGGGCGAGGCGCGCGGCATGCCCAGCATGATGACGGCCACGGCCGCTACGCTGCAGGACCGGCTCACGCGCAAGTATCGTGGCATTCTGCTCTCCGGCAGTGTGGCGCAGGTGGAGCCCATCATTCGTGATGGCCTGCCGCGGGTGGGTCGCACGGTGCCGGCAGCGCCGTCTGGTGATGCGTCAACGTCCACTACGTCGCTGGCCTTTCTCGAGAACCTGCGCGCGCATTGCGGCAAGGCCTACGAGGGGCAGCTCGTCAATCCGCAGGCGGCGGACACCGCCATGCAGGGCAAGCGTCTCGTGATGCATGTGCGCGGCTGCGGCGACACCGTTCGGGTGCCGTTTCATGTGGGCGATGACCGGTCGCGCACCTGGGTGTTCACTCGAACCGCCAATGGCGGTGTGCAACTCAAGCACGATCATCGTCACGCCGACGGCAGCGAAGACCGCGTGACCCAATACGGTGGCATGGCGCGCCCGACCGGTACCGCGGCACGCATGGAATTTGCCGCCGATGCCCACACGGCCACTCTCATTCCGGCGGCCCGCAGCAATGTGTGGACCGTGGAAGTGAGCGCGACGCAGTTCAGCTATCAGTTGCGGCGCGAGGGCAGCGATCGCCGATTCCGCGTGGACTTCGACCTCACCAAACCGGTGACCCCGCCGCCTGCGCCCTGGGGCGCGACCTCTCCCACCCCGTAACGCGCCCGATCATGAGCCTTCACCTTCCCACACCGCTGGTGTCCACCGAGTGGCTGGCGGCGCATCTGCAGGAGCCGCTGCTGCGCATCGTGGATGCCAGCACCTATCTGGCTTCAGCCGGCCGCAATGCGCGCGCCGAGTACGCAGCGGCGCACATTCCGGGCAGCGTGTTTGCGGACATCGATGCGCTGAGTGACGAAGCGGCACCATTTCCCCACACGTTGCCGGCACCCGATGTACTCGCGGCGCGTTTTGCTGCGTTCGGCATTGGCAACGAGCACGCCGTGGTGGTTTACGACGGCTCCGGCCAGCATTTCAGCGCACCGCGCGTGTGGTGGATGCTGCGCAGCATGGGTCACACCCGCGTGGCCGTGCTCGACGGGGGCTTCCCCAAGTGGCAGCGCGAGGAGCGACCCGTCACCACCGAGGTGCCAACGCCGATGCCGGCCCAGTTCACGCCGCAGTTCGATGCCGCACGCTGGCGGGACCTGCATGCCATGCGCGCCAATCTCGCGTCGCACGCCGAGCAGGTGGTGGATGCGCGCAGCAGCGGACGATTCACCGCGTCTGAAGCCGAGCCGCGCGCCGGTGTGCGCGGCGGACACATTCCGGGCGCCCGCAATGTGCACTATGCCTCGCTGGTGACCGCCGACGGCACCCTGCGCGCACCCGATGCACTGCGCGAGATCTTCTCCACGCAGGGCGTGCAACTCGATGCGCCCATTGTCGCCAGCTGCGGCAGTGGCCTTACGGCCTGCGCGGTGCTGCTCGCGCTCGATGTCGCCGGTGCATCACACACGGCGCTGTACGACGGGAGCTGGACCGAGTGGGGCAGTCAGACCGATACGCCAGTGGAGACCGGGCCCGCGCAGTAAACGACGGTACTCAACGACTACGGCGTCGGTGGCTTTGCGGGCGCAGGTTCTGCCAGCACTGGGTCCGTCATCACCGTGGCGGACCGGATGTAGTCGAGAGCCGGAAACCAGCGTGCCAGGTAGGTGTTGCCCTGGCGCGCGATGCGCACGTAGTTGGGCTCTTCGCCGTACTCCATGTTGAGGCGCTCTACCACGTCCATGCCCTCTTCCACACGGCCGATGGGGGCAAACACCTTCTGCCCATCGAGCTTGCGACGGTTGTCCTCGAGGCTGATGAACAACTGCGTGCTACGGGAGTTGGGGCCGTTGGCGGCAAAGGCCACGGTGCCTTTCACATTGCCGGTGCGCATGGGGTCGTCGGCAATGGTGGCGTCGCGCCACTGGTCATGCACCGACGGGGTGCCATGCATGCCGAATTGCGCAATGAAGCCCGGCACCATGCGATAGAAGGCCACGTCGCGGAAGAATCCGTTGGACACCAACTCGAAGAAGCGATCGGCACCGCGTGGCGCGAGTGCACGATCCACCGCAATGACAAACGCGCCCTTGGTGGTTTCCATGCGCACGCGGTAGCGATCGGGCGCGCGCGGCAAGGTGGCCTGCGGTCCGGGAACGCTCGCGGTGGCTTCGACGCGGTCCGTCGAGGCGCCGTCGGTTGACGCAGTTTCACGCGGCCCGCAGGCCGCCGAAACGGTCAGGGCAGCGGTCAGGAGAGCAATGGGAGCACGGCGCATACCCACAATCTACGCCGGCGGCACGTATCAGATGGCGTGGTGCAGGCGCTGCATGACCCCATGCATGGTCTCGTGAGCGCCCATCTGCGCCTCGCTCGTCGTGTATCCCGCGCGCCGCCCGCCCACCCAGGTTTCTGCAAACGGCGCGGCCGCGCCACTGAATACCAGGGCGTCGAGCAGGTACGTGGCCGGCACGCCGCACAAGGCCGGCTGCTGCATATCGATCACCACAAAGTCGGCCCGTGCGCCCGGCACGAAGCCAATAGACGTGCAACCCGCCGCCACGGCGCCACCGTGCAGCACGCGACCGAACAGACGGGCTGCGGTCGACGGCTCCTGCGCAGCATCGGCGGCCACGTTGCGCCGCTGTTTGGCCAGCCGCTGCCCGTACTCCAGCAACTGCAACTCCTGCGGCCAGGCCCGCGTGACATGACTGTCGGTGCCGATGCTGAGGGGCGTGTTGGACCGCAGCCATCCTTCAAGGTCACACACGCCGTCGCCAAGGTTGGCTTCCGTGCCGGGACAGAGCACCACCCCAGCGCCGCTCGCGGCCACCGCGTCTACTTCCTCGGGCAGCGAGTGCGTGGCATGCACGATATGCCACCGTGCGTTGAGCCAGCCCGATGCGGCCAGCCACTCGAGAGGTCGCTTGCCCGTAGCCTCAACACACTGCGTCACCTCGGCCTGCTGCTCTGCCACGTGCACATGCAGTGGCGCCGCATCGTCGTGCACGGCCGAGGCCAGTTGCGCCATCGCGTCCGGTGTCGCCGCCCGCAGCGAGTGAATGGCCACACCCGCCGTCACCTGCGGCAATCGCCAGCCTCGCACCACATCGCGCAGCATGAGCACATCGTCCACCGACGTCGCAAAGCGCCGCTGGTCTTCACGCAGCGTGGCCGACGTGAACCCCGCACGCTGATACAGCACGGGCAGCAGCGTGAGCGTCATGCCCACCTCGGACGCCGCCGCGGCCAGTGCTTCCATCATGGCCGCCGGCTGTGCGTAGGGGCGGCCGTTCCGGTCGTGGTGCAGGTAGTGGAACTCGCAGGTGTGTGTGAAGCCACCGGCGAGCAGCTCGGCGTACAGATGGCGGGCCACCACCCGTACATCATCGGGCGTGAGCTGCAACGCCACCTGATACATGCGGTCGCGCCAGCTCCAGAAGTCGTCGTGCTGCGCGTGTCGACGCTCTGTGAGTCCGGCAAAGGCGCGCTGAAAGGCGTGACTGTGCGCGTTCACCACACCGGGCAGCAGCGCGCCTTGCAAACGCTGCGCATGCGCAGGACAGGAGGACTGCGCCTGAATACTCGTCCACGCACCGTGCTCGTTTGCGGTCAGCAGCACATCCTGCTGCCACCGCCCGTCTACAAACGCCCATGGCGCCCAGAAGGTCGGGGCATGGCCTATGGAGTTGCTCATGGAGTTGCTCATGGACTTGTTCATGACGCCGCGGCGGGTTCGGGCCGGAAGTGCCGCAGCGTGTGCACAAACGCCTCGAGTGCCGGACGAGCCTGTGCCGCCAGCACCTCACTCCAAGCGAACGGCGCGGCTTCCAACATGTACGTGCGACAGGCCATCTCCAGTTGCACCGCGTGCACACCATCTGCCGGACGTCCATAGTGCCGCGTGATGTAGCCGCCCTTGAAGCGGCCGTCCACCACCTGCGAGAACTGGGGAAAACGCAGCAGCGTATCGCCGAGTGCATCACGCAGCGTCGGCGCACAACTGCTGCCACTGGCAGTGCCGAGGCTGAAGTTGGGGAGGATGCCATCGAACAACCACGGCACTTCGCTCATGATGCTGTGCGCGTCGAAGAGCACCGCAAAACCATGCGTGGCACGCCGCGCATCGAGCACGGCGCGCAGGGTGTCGTGATAGGGCTGCCAGTAGCTGTCGATGCGCCGCTGGATTTCCGTCGCGTCAGGCGCCAGGCCGTCGCGGTAGAGGGGCTCACCGGAAAAGTGCCGTGTGGGGCAGAGTTCGGTGTTGTTCTGCCCGGGATACATGGGCGTATCCTGCGGCGGTCGGTTGAGATCAATGAGGTAGCGGCTCCATCGAGGCACCAGCAGCGTAGCACCCAGCGCATGCGCAAACCCGTAGAGGCGATCGAGGTGCCAATCGGTGTCTTCCACTTCGAGCGCGCGCGGTGTGTAGCGATGCTGCTGATCTACCGGAAGGGCGGTAGCCACGTGCGGCAGACTGATGACCAGCGGTGAGCCGCCCTCCAGTACATGTGGGCGGTTGGCATTGTGTCCGTTCGCAGCAGGTGTCACAGGGCAACCTCCTGCCCCGCGATGATCACCCGGCGGCAGGCGGTCCCCCCGATGCGATACGCCAAATCGCGAGGATGCGCGGCGTCGAAGAGCGCGACGTCGGCGCGCAATCCCGGCATCAGTCGTCCGCGATCATGCAGGCCCAGCGCCCGCGCCGCGTGCACCGTCACCCCGCGCCAGGCCTCTTCCGGTGTGAGGCGAAACAGCGTGCAGGCCATGTTGAGCATGAGCTGCAAGCTGAGGGTGGGTGACGTACCGGGATTGTGATCGGTGGCAATGGCCATCGGCACGCCGGCCTCCCGAAGCGCAGCAATCGGTGGCAACTGCGTTTCGCGCAGCATGTAGTACGCGCCCGGCAGCAACACAGCCACCGACCCACTGCGGCGCATGGCCTGTACGCCGTTTGCGCTCAAGTACTCGAGATGATCACAACTGAGCGCAGCAAACTCCGCGGCCATTTGTGTGCCGCCGCTGTCGCTCAGTTGTTCCGCGTGCAACTTGACCGGCAATCCGAGCTCACGCGCCACCGCAAAGACGCGCGCCACCTGCGCCGGCGAGAACGCAATGCGCTCGCAGAAGGCGTCCACGGCGTCCACCAGCCCCTCGGCATGCTGCGCCCGCAGCCATGCGATGGACTCGGTCACGTAGTCGTCCGCGCGACCGGCAAACTCCGGCGGCAACGCATGCAGGGCCAGCGACGTGGTGCGCACGGTAAGCGGCAAGGTCTCGGCGATACGCCGCGCCACCGTCAGACTGCGGCGCTCGTGCTCTGCACTCAAGCCATAGCCCGACTTGATCTCGAGGGTTGTCACCCCCTCGTGCAGCAAGGCGGTGGCGCGGGCCGTCGCCTGCTCGAGCAGCTGCGACTCCGTGGCGCTGCGCGTGGCGCGCACCGTGGACATGATGCCACCACCGGCGCGCGCGATGTCCTCGTAGCTGACCCCCTGCAGCCGCTGCTCGAACTCCGTTGCACGATCGCCACCATACACGAGGTGTGTGTGCGCGTCGATGAGTCCCGGAGTCAGCAGCGCCCCGCCTCCGTCGTACTCTTCGTCAACTGCCGCATGGGCCGGGAGCTCAGACTCGCGGCCTACCCACACAATGTTGGCACCTTCCGTGATCACGGCGCCCTGTGCGATCAGGCCGTAGGGCGCATCCGCACCTGCGCCGCCGCTGCTTGCGTCGGCAAAGGTGGCCAGGGCGACGCCGCGCCACAGTCTCCGCCGCGGCGTCACCGGCACCGTATCGGTCCCGTCCAGCGTCACGGTGCGACGGGCGAGGCCCACATCCACCACGCGCGCAGTGGTTCCGCGCTGCGAATGCACCACGCGTCATTCCGAGCGCCGTCACGCCACACCAACGTGCCTCGTGGCAAAGCCAGCACCTCGGCATCCATCTCGCTGCCAACCTGCAGACTGCAGGCGGCGTCCACGTACACACCACGCCACTGCGCCGAGGCGGTCCACGCCATGCCGGGGACCACGCGTTGCACACCATGCACGGGCAGACGCGCGTCCCACATGACGTTGAGATCGGTGGTGGGGCCGCGCAGCAACTGGCAGTCGGGCGCGTCGGCGCCGTCGAAGGTGACCCCCTCGTCGCCGCGCAGCAGGCGGCGTGTACGCGTGGGCCAGGTCAGCGCCACGCCCGCGCCATCGAGTACGGTGAACCAGCGGCGCACGCCGGGAAACTCGCTGAAGGGGCCATCGCGATCGATGCGCGCCACACTCACCCGAAGCTGCCAACCCTCGGGCTGCGGCCAAACCAGCAGCTCCTGTGTCGTGCCGCCGCCGTTGCGCCACGGCGTGGGTTCCACGTTCTCGCGCGACACCACATGCAGCAGCGATCGGGATGGGGCGCTGGCAGGCGTCATGGCGTGAACTCTCCCTGCAGCATGTAGCGGTCTCCGGGGTGTACCAATCGCACCAGCGTGATGGGGGCCGTGCGACTGAAGGTGCGACGCACCACCACCAGACAGGGCGCGTCGCCGGGAATTTCGAGCAGCCGCGCTTCGGTGCGTGAGGGACGCGTGGCTTCGATATGGTACGCCGCCCGCCACAGTTGCGTGTTTGCGAACAGCACCTGCGTGGGCGTGACCTGCGTGAAGTCGTGCTGCAGGTACGCCGGACATTCGGCCGGGTTCACCCAGCGATCCTCACACTGCAGCGGCACCCCGTTCTCCAGATGCACAATGCGCGTGTGATACACCGGCGCGCCAGGCTGCAGCGCAAGTTGCGCGGCAACGGCGGCACTCGCCTCTTCCTCGCGCGCGAGATGCACCAACGCCTCGTGTGAGTGACCACGCGCGAGAATCTCTTCGTGCACATCGGTGATGGTGAGCGTGCTGCTCACCGCATGCAGACTGCGGGCAAAGGTACCCACACCCTGCACACGCTCCACCAGCCCCTCCGCCTGCAGCTCCTTGAGCGCACGATTCACGGTCATGCGGCTGACGGCAAAGCGCGCCACCAATTCCGCTTCCGACGGCATGAGCGCACCGGGGGCCCAGCGGCCGCGGGCCAGCCCCTGCTTGAGAAACTGTTTGACGCGTCGATACGGCGCTGGCGTGGTGGTGGCCATGTCCTGATGCTACTTGCCGCGACTTGTCTAGACAAGTACGATTGCACGGACGCCCTTCACCCCCGGTCCCATGTCCAGCACCGCTTCGGAAGTCCCCGCCGGGACGAACCCCGCTTCGCTCTTGTCGAGCGCCTCGGGGCCGCGTCCCGTCCGCGCCCCACGCGGCACGGCCCTGCACTGCGCAAACTGGCTCATCGAAGCCGCCTACCGCATGCTGCAGAACAATCTCGACCCGGAGGTGGCCGAGAATCCCGACGCGCTGGTGGTGTACGGCGGGATCGGCAAGGCCGCCCGCAACTGGGCCTGCTTTGATGCGCTGCTCGAGAGCCTGCGCGCGCTCAAGCCCGACGAAACGCTGCTGGTGCAGAGCGGCAAACCGGTGGGCGTGTTCCGCACACACGAGAATGCACCACGCGTGCTCCTAGCCAACAGCAACCTCGTGCCACGCTGGGCCACCTGGGAGCACTTTCACGAGCTCGATCGCAAGGGACTCATGATGTACGGCCAGATGACGGCCGGCAGCTGGATCTACATCGGCAGTCAGGGCATCGTGCAGGGCACCTACGAGACCTTCGTGGAGGCGGGCCGGCAGCATTACGGCGGCTCGCTTTCGGGACGCTGGATTCTCACCGCCGGCCTGGGCGGCATGGGCGGCGCGCAGCCGCTGGCCGCGTCGTTTGCCGGCGCCAGCAGTCTCACCATTGAATGTCAGCAGAGCCGCATCGATTTCCGGCTGCGCAGTCGTTATGTCGATGAGCAGGCGCGTGACCTCGACGACGCGCTGGCCCGCATGGCTCGCTACACCGCCGAAGGCCGCGCCGTGAGCGTGGCGCTGCTCGGCAACGCGGCTGAGCTGCTGCCTGAATTGGTGCGCCGAGGGGTGCGTCCGGATCTCGTCACCGATCAGACCAGTGCACACGACCTCGTGCACGGCTACCTGCCGCTGGGCTGGAGTGTGGAGCAGTGGCAGGCAGCGCAGCAGGATGCGTCGCAGCACGCGGTGTTGCGTGATGCAGCCGCCACGAGCTGCGCCTCGCATGTGCGCGCCATGCTGGCTTTCCGCGAGGCGGGCGTGCCCACGGTGGACTATGGCAACAACATTCGCCAGGTGGCCTTCGACGCCGGCGTGCGCAACGCCTTCGACATTCCCGGCTTCGTGCCGGCCTATGTGCGGCCGCTCTTCTGCCGCGGCATCGGTCCCTTCCGCTGGGTGGCGCTCTCGGGCAACCCCGAGGACATCCGCAAGACCGATGCGAAGATGAAGGAGCTCTTCCCGGACAATGTGCATCTGCATCGCTGGCTGGACATGGCCGGCTCACGCATTGCGTATCAGGGTCTGCCGGCGCGCATCTGCTGGATTGGCCTCGGCGACCGACACCGTGCCGGGCTGGCGTTCAACGCCATGGTGCGGAGCGGCGAGCTCGAAGCGCCCATTGTCATCGGACGCGATCATCTCGACAGCGGTAGCGTGGCCAGCCCCAACCGCGAAACCGAGGCCATGCTGGACGGCAGTGATGCCGTGAGTGACTGGCCGCTGCTCAATGCCCTGCTCAACACGGCCAGCGGCGCGACGTGGGTGAGTCTGCATCATGGCGGCGGCGTGGGCATGGGCTACAGTCAGCACAGTGGGGTCGTCATCGTGTGCGACGGTACACCCGAGGCCGACGAGCGCATCGCGCGTGTGCTGTGGAACGATCCGGCCACCGGCGTCATGCGTCATGCCGATGCAGGCTACGACGCGGCGCGCGACTGGGCGCGCGCGCAGCAACTCAATCTTCCCATGGTGACGCACGCATGAGCCACACCTCGGCACGGCCCACGTTGCAGGTGCGCCCAGGCGCGCTCACGCTCGACGAGTTGCAGGCCTTGCACCGCGGCCAGGTGACCATGCGCATCGACCCGTCGGCGCAGGCGGGCATTGCCACCAGCGCCGCCGTCGTGCAGCAGGCCGCCGCAGGCGACGAAGCGGTGTACGGTGTCAACACGGGCTTTGGCAAACTCGCGTCCACACGCATTGCCGCTGACGATCTGGCGGCGCTGCAGCGCAATCTCATTCGCAGCCACAGCGTGGGTGTTGGCGTGCCCATGACAGCAGCCGTCGTGCGACTCATGCTGGCGCTCAAGGTGGCCAGTCTGGCGCGTGGACACAGCGGCGTACGGCCCGTGGTCATCGAACGCCTGGTCGCCGCCTACAACGCGGGGCTCGTGCCCTGCATTCCATCGCAGGGCAGCGTGGGCGCCAGTGGCGATCTCGCGCCACTCTCGCACCTCACGCTTGCACTCATGGGCGAGGGCGAGTGTCTCAACGCCACCGGCGCGCGCATTCCGGCAGCGGACGCGCTCGCGCAGCACGGTCTCACGCCACTCACACTGGAAGCCAAGGAGGGCCTCGCCCTCATCAACGGCACGCAGGCCAGCACGGCGCTGGCGCTGCATGCGCTCTTCACCTTCGAGCCCGTGCTCGAGTCGGCGCTCGTGGTGGGCGCGCTCACGGTGGATGCCGCGCGTGGCAGCGACGGCCCCTTCGACCCGCGCATTCATGCCTTGCGTGGGCAGCCCGGTCAGATCGATGTGGCGCAGTACTATCGCTGGCTGCTGGCCGGCAGCGCCATTCGCCAAAGCCATCTGCACGGTGATGATCGCGTGCAGGATCCGTACTGTCTGCGTTGTCAGCCGCAGGTGGTGGGCGCCTGTCTCGACCAGCTGCGCCATGCGGCGCTGGTGCTGCTGCGCGAAGCCAATGCCGTCACGGACAATCCGCTGGTGTTTGCCGACGGGGCACTCGTGTCCGGGGGCAACTTTCACGCGGAGCCCGTTGCGCTCGCGGCCGATGCCATGGCCGTGGCCATCGCCGAGGTGGGTGCCATTGCGGAACGCCGCATTGCCATGCTCATCGACCCGGTGGTGTCACGCCTGCCGGCCTTCCTCACACCCAACGCGGGGCTCAATAGTGGCTTCATGATTGCGCACGTGACGGCGGCCAGTCTGGCCAGCGAGAACAAGAGCCTCGCGCATCCCGCCAGCGTGGACAGCCTGCCCACCAGCGCCAATCAGGAAGATCACGTGAGCATGGCCACCTTTGCCGCTCGACGATTGGGGCCCATGATCGACAATGTGGCGGGCATCATCGGCATCGAGCTGCTGGCGGCGGCGCAGGGCATTGATTTCCTGCGCCCGCTGCAGAGCTCCGTGGCACTCGAGCGCGTGTATGCCACGCTGCGCGCCGAAGTGCCCTTTGTGGCCGAAGACCGCTATCTCGCGCCGGACATCGAACGGGCCATGGCACTCGTGCGGCGCGGTCTCCTGGCCGATGTGCGGGGCGACCTGCCCGGCGTGCCGGAACTCTGGGTGGCCACCTGACCGGAAGTCGGGCCGCAGCCCGGCGCCGGCAGGTTAGCTTGTAGCGATGACTTCCACGCACCTGTATCGCCTGATTGCTGCCGACGGCAGCACGGTGGCCAGCCCGACCAAGGGCACCCTGGGCGGCCACCGCAAGAATCGCACGTACGGCCGCCTTGATTGCAAGGCGGCGCGGCGCGCTATGGAACACGGGCGCAGCTACGAACAGCAGCGCGTGTTCTTTGCCGATGAGGCCACCGCCATTGCGGCGGGCTATCGCCCCTGCGCCGTGTGCATGCCCGAGGCCTACAAGGCCTGGAAGGCGCAGGAGTCGTAGCCTTACTTCACCACGATCTGCAGCGTATCGCGCTTCACGGTCGTCCAGGGCACATGCGCGCCGTCGGCGAACACGGCAATGATGCGATGCGGTCCCTTGGGCAGTGAATCGATGACCCGCTCGCTCGAGCCATCGCCCATGTGAATGACGACCGGCGCCGGTGGCAGTGGCAGGGTATCCGACGGCACGTCGCCGTTGATGATGAGGTGATGATGCCCCTTGCCTTCTTCGCGCGTGCCGGAGGCCGCCACCACTTCCACGCCCTGCGCTTCGAGGCGCAGGGTGAACGGCAGCGTCACGCTGTCGCCGTCCATGGGCGACACGATGCGCACTTCGGGCGACACGGCCATCGCGCTCGAATCAGCAGCAGCCGCAGCCGCCGTGTCTGCCGGCGCCTGTTCGGAGGAGCCGCAGGCCGCAGCGCCAACCAGGCTGGTCAGCGCAAACACCGTAAGGGTTGAACGAAAGGAGCGCACAGGCAGGTCTCGGTACAGGGAAGTGGCGCCGTGCGCTGCGAATGCAGCACACACGACGCAATCTACAAAAAGTGGCTGGTGAACGTCGGCAACGAACGAAGGAATGACGCCGGGGGTTCCCCCACGAAGGCGCGGAAATCACGCACCAGATGGGACTCGTCGCAGTAGCCGCAGTCAGCGGCCACACGGGCCAGAGACGCCGGATCCCGTCGCCACGCCAGACACACATGATGAAAACGCACAATGCGCGCCAAACGCTTGGGTGACACGCCCACTTGCCGCAAAAACCGCCGCTGAAGCGTGCGCAACTGAACCCCCGCGGACTCGGCGATGTCTTCAACCGACGCCGCACCGCGTGTGGCCATGATCTGGCGTACCACCACGGACACCTGTGGATCGGCGTGCCGTGACGTGGCCGCAAAGTGCTGCGCCCACTGTGCCACCGCATTCACTCGGCCGGCATCGATTTGTGGTGCTATGGCCGTGTTGGTGGCGGAGGCGGGTGTGCTGTCCATCACCGCACGCCACAAGTCGCTCGCGGCTGGCACATCGGCGAGCGGAACCCAGTCGTCCGTGATGGCCCCCATGTTGTCCAACAACCCGGCGGCACCGTGGGGTTCGAAGCGAATGGCCAGCAAGTCCACGCGCCCCGTGGGATAGACGGCGAAGGGGCCGGTAATCTGGCCCACCAGAAACGCCACCGGCTGCCGGCGATGGGTGCCATCGCGCTCCACGCGGCACCAGGCGTCGCCAAAGTTGAGCAGCAGCTCCGGACAGCCGTCGGGCAGTGCGGGCTCAGCCTCGTCGGTGTTGGCGTCTTCTGCCGCGGCATTCTCTGCCGTGGCATTCTCTGCCTTAGCATCCTCTGCCGTGGTTGCCTCACCGGATCCGTCCTGCAATGTCCAGAGACAGCGGATCAGATGCTCGGTGCCAGCCGGCGCTGGCCATTCCTGATACTGCATCGCCGAATTGGCTGGGAGAGGGTGAACTACGGGTCACACAAACTCCCGCGTGCTGTCGCGAAAGTCCAAGGCCGCGCCGCAGGTTTCCGATAAGCTACGGTGAATTGGCCGGTTCCCGCTGGCCCTGCTGTCCTCGTCTCCTGCTCCCCACTCATGCGTTCTGCGCTGCGTTTCTTGCCCCTGGCCGTTCTCTGCGTATTCGCCCCCGAGCGAGCCGGCGCTCAAGCACCGGCTGGCTCAAGCTCGACGCCACCCGCCACGATGGATATCCATCGTCTGCAGTGGTTGGCCGGGTGCTGGGAGCAGCGCAGCGCGGCGCGTGTCACCCAGGAGCAGTGGATGGCTCCGGCCGGTGGCAGCATGCATGGCATGAGCCGCACCGTGGCGGGCGCAAGCACCAGAGCCTGGGAGTGGCTACGCATTGCGCTGCACGACGGACGTCTGTCCTACATCGCGCTGCCCAGCGGACAGAAGGAAACAGCCTTTGCGGCCACCACCATTACCGACACGCTGGCCGTGTTCGAGAACCCGGCCCACGACTTTCCGCAGACCATCAGCTATCGGCGCGTGAGTGCCGACTCCGTCGTCGCGCGCATTGCCGCGGTGACCAACGGGCGCACGCGCGGCATGGACATCCCGATGGCGCGCTGTCGTTAGGTATTGCTGCGAATCAGCCGGCGCTGCCGCGCGTTCCGCCAGCGCCGCGCGACTCGAGTTCCTTCTTGATGGCCGTCAGACGCAGCAGAAAAGGCGTGAGCACCAGACCGGGAAGAATGAGGAGCGGAATGAACGGCACCACGTTCATGCCCGGTCGGTTGATCAGCACCACGACAAACGCCACCACGGCCAGCGCGTCCACGGCAAACAGACCAATGATCCAGCGCAGAATCTGTCCGCGCATGGCGTGCAGGGTCTCCGTGGACAGCTCGTGCAGGTTGCTGGACATGGCGTATGGGTGAAAGACCAGTGAAAGACGAGTGAGAATCGACGGGACACATCGACCGCGCGTGACATGCCGCCTGTCGAAGATGCCTGGCCGTACGAAGCTCAGGAAGTGACGAGCTTGGGCCGCGACCGTCTCACCAACCATTCGGCGACCAGCAGATTGGGCACCCACGAGGCCCAGGTCACGATCCGGTAGGCCACCAGAAAGGACACGCCGCTGGCCACGAGCACCGGCAGGTAGACTCGGAGCGTTATTCCGCCCAGGGCGACGGCCACGCTCCGCCACATCCATTCGCGGTGGCCCTGCACGTCACCCGCACGGATGGCCAGATAGGCCATGCTGCTGGTGCCAAACCACAGCACCGCAATCAACCCGAGACCGACGCGCGCCACGGTGCCGCCATAGGCAAAGAAGGCGAGCCACAGACCGGCTGTGCCGCCCAGGCCTACGCAGACGACGAGATAGAAGCGGCCCAGCCATCGGTGCATACCGCGCCAACGTCGACGCAGTCGTGTTGAAAGTTGCAGCAGCCCGATGAGCGGTGCGCAGGACGCGCCAACCGCGTGGAACACGATGGCAACCGGGTGGCGCGCAAAGTTCACCGTGGGACGTGTATCGGTGACCGGGTCGTAGAAGGCGTACTGCGACAGGGCCAGCACGGCCACAGCCACCGCAAGCAACAGTGCCACGCTGATCCCGGACCAGCGAAGCGTTGTGAGAACCGCTCGCTGCGTCCGCAGGCGCCATGAGACGGGGGGCATCGCGTGGGTCACGGCGTGCTTCTCTGGCCGGCAGGCCGCGCCGCTTGCTCCACCGCGCGACGCAGCGCTTCGGCAATCACGCGGGCCTGCGCCGTGTCGACCGGCACGCCGCGGGTGTGCAGCAGCACCTGGCCATCAGGGCCCAGCACCATCTGATTGGACGTCAGACGTTCCACGCCCAGGCTCCGCGAGACGGTGCCCCGGTAGTCCACCAGAACGGGCCGAGCACGGTTGCGCGGCAAACGCAGACGAATGAGCGGATGCAGCACGCGTGGGGCATTGCCGATGTCGGCCAAACCCACCACGAGGAACGGAAGCGAGTCCGCGCCGCCAGCCTGGCCGCGGCCATATGCCGCAACAATGGCGTCTCCCCAGGCCGCGAAGGTCGCCGCCGCTGGCGACGCGCCGGCAATCAGCAGGACGGTCCGGCCCTTCCACTCCGAGGCGGCATGCGGACGTCCGAACTGGTCATCAAGCGTCCAGTTCGTGGGCTGCGCGCAGACCCCCCGGGGTATCAGCGTGTGAATACACAAACTGCAAACGAGAGCGAAAAGCGTGGTGCGCATGGTGATCCTGGGCCAGGGGTCCGTTCAGGCATCGCCGGCGGCTGCAGAGTGCGCAGACTCTGTAACGGGCGGCGGGTGTGGTGGCCAAGCAATCATCAGCGCGAGCGCTGGTCGCACGATTGGGTCCATGTGGACGTCCCGTGCGATCGAATCGGACCTGCAATCGGCTAGGGGTGGGACGGGCCGCGCAGGCGACGACCCGATCCGATCATTTCAGTCCGTCGGCCCCGGCGGCGTGTGGGCCGCGCGCCAGGCAGACGGCGTGACACCGGTCTGCCGACGAAAGACGGCGTTGAACGTGGACTTGGAAGCAAAGCCCGCATCGAGTGCCAGGGTGAGCACGGCCCGGTGGGCCTCATCCGGATCACGCAGACGACGCTGAACCTCGGCCACCCGGAACGCGTTCACATAGTCATGAAAGGATTGACCGATCTGCACATTGAGGAGCTCGGACAGCTTGTGCGGCGTCGTGCCCACCATCTGTGCCAGTGAACCCAGCGTCAGATCCGCGTCACGCCAGGCTTCCTGCTGCTCCATGGTTTGACGCAGTCGGTCCATGAGCGCGCGCGCCGTGCCCGGGGTCAGACTGCTGCGCTCACCAGTGCGTTCATTGTTGCCTTCACGGTTGCGGTCACCGGATTGTGGCAAGGGCGACGCCGGGTCCAGCGCAGCGACGGGTGGCTCCTGCGCCAGTGGTCCACTCGCCGGTGGTAGGTCCGCCAATGGCGGCACCTCCACGATATGAATTTCCGGTTGCTGCAGCCCGCGATATCCCAGCAGAAAGATGGCCACCGTCATCACGACCGTGACGAGCTGGTCACCCGTTCCAGGCGGGACGAGGCGAAGAGGTTCAGCAGCTCCCGCCGCCATGACCACGCCCCACGCCGCCGCACTCGCCACGCAGAGCAGCAACAACCAATCGAGTGTCACACTGCGCAGCGAGGAGTATTGCTGCTCCATCGCGCGGCGATGCTGACGCACCACACGGATGGTGGCCACCGTATACACGGCGCCCGAAGTGATCTTGAGCCACCACGACGCCCAGAGATTCTGGACCAGCATCTCCGGGAGCTGTCGCGCCTGAATCTGCGCGTACAGCGCAAGCTTCTCACTCGTCGGCAGCAGATAGACGGGCAGGCTCCAGCCAATCAGAAAAATCGCCGGCACGACATGAAGCGCGTCCACGGCACGCAACGGGCGATCCCCGTCGGCCGCATGGCGCGCATAGAGATACACGAGCGGCCCGAAGAGCAGCGGCAGCGGATGCGTCCATCCAAAGGCCCAGGGCCAGCGGGACACATAGCCGCCGAGATGGTAGGCCCCAACGATCAGATAGGTCGCCATGGCCAGCAGCAGGGCAGCCAGCAGCCGGTTCGCGCGCCGATTGGTTGGGCGAAAGCTCAGGGCAGCCGCGAGGAACACGCCCTGCACACCGCCGAGCAGGGAGAGTAGGACGAGGGCACTGCGCATGCGGTCAGTCACCTGAACGGTGTGACCGCGGACTCATCGTCCATCTGGACGACTGGAACATGCGCGCGCACCGCGACCGCGGGGACGTCCTTCCGTTGCAAGGCCAACATGGCAACAACGTAAGTCATTGGTCTGCGTTTCGCGGACGGTGCAGGACGTTGGTGTGATATCGGACGCGACGATCAGAACGGGCCGGCGGGCCCACCCGGACAGCTGTCCGGTCGATCGTTCGGTGGTAACATTGAGTGCCTCGGAGTTCCGATCACCCGGAACATCAGACTCCCCCGTGACCCGCGCCGTCCGTGGCGCCTCACCCCGCCTCCCTGCCCATGCTCGTTGTCACCGTGCACGTGCACGTCAAACCGGAATTCGTGGACGCCTTTCGCGAGGCCACGCTCGACAACGCCACGCACAGCGTGAATGAACCCGGCGTCGCGCGCTTCGACGTCATTCAGCAGGACGACGACCCGACGCGCTTCGTGCTCATTGAGGCCTATCGCACGGCCGACGCGCCGGCGGCCCACAAGGCCACCGCACACTACGCTCGCTGGCGCGACGCGGTGGAGCCCATGATGGCCGAACCCCGTCATGCCGTGCGTTACCGGTCCGTGCACCTGCCCGACTGAAATCGTCGCAGTCCAGTCGTACTGCCGGATCGCTCTGCCGATTCACCTTTGCGTCCGGATACTTCAACCCACCGCGCTCAACGTGCCGCACATTCCCCGCACTGCCCGTCGCATGGCGCTGGCCAGCCTCCTGATTGGGGCGTCCGCGCTGCCGCTCGAAGCCCAGCACAGCTGGTCGCGCCCCGGCGCCACCTACGACCCCAGCGTTCCCACGCCCGAATCGGTCATCGGGCATGCGCTGGGCAGTCGCTTCACCACGCACCGCCAGATGATGCGCTACGTGGAGCGCGTGGCCGCCACCAGCAAGCGCGTCAAGGTCGACACCGTCTCGCATTCGTTCGAAGGCCGCGAGCTGCTGCTCATTGCCATCTCGAGTGAGCGCAACCTCGCCCGCCTGGACGACATTCGCCGCGATGCGCAGCTGCTGGCCGATCCGCGCGGCAAGGGCGCCAGCGACCTGCAGGGCGCCATTGCGCGCACACCCGGCATCGTCTGGCTGGCACACAGCGTACACGGCGGCGAGGCCAGCGGCGTCGAAGCGGGACTTGCACTCCTGTATCAGCTCGCCGCCGGTACCGACGCCGACACGCGGCTCGCGCTCGACAGCACGCTCGTGCTCATCGATCCCAATCAGAACCCCGACGGCCGCGAGCGGCACACACATGACGTGACGCGCTTCTATTCGCCGCTCGGGCTCTCCAGCGATCCCTCGGCGCTCAACAACGCCGGCTCCTGGCCCGGTCCGCGCACGTCGCACTACTACTTCGACCTCAATCGCGACTGGTACGCGCAGTCGCACCCCGAGTCGCGTGGACGTGTGCAGCAGTTCCTGCGCTACATGCCACACGTGGCGGTGGACCTGCACGAGCAGGGCTCGAGTGCGTCGTTCTACTTCGCGCCGCCACGCGAGCCTGACAACCAGAACAACCCGAAGCACCTGCCCAAGTGGTTCGACATCTTCGCGGCCGCACATGGCAGCGCATTCGACGAAAAGGGCTGGTCGTACTTCCGGCGTGAGGGTTACGACTCCTTCTATCCCGGTTACGGCGAAGGCTGGCCCATGCTCACCGGCGCCATTGGCATGCTGTTCGAAAGTGCCTCGAGCAGCGGTGGCAGTGTGCGCCGCAGTGACGGCACGCTGCGCACGCTGCATCAGGCGGCGTGGGAGCACTACGCGGCCGAATGGATGACCGTGCTCACTAGCGCGCGCCGTCGCACCGAGCTGCTCACCGACTACTCCACGGCCCGCGCAAACGCCGTGGCCGTCCATGCGCGCGGCCCCATGCGTGGCGTGGTGTTTCCTCGCGATCAGCAGGGCCGCGCCGACTCACTGGCGCAGAAGCTGCTCGACAACGGCATCGAAGTGAAGCAGCTGCAGTCCGACGCCACACTGCCCGGCGCGCGCGCCTACTTCACCGGCGTCACCGCGCCGGCCTCGTTCAAGGCCGGCAGCTTCGTGGTGGATTTTTCGCAGCCGCAGGGTCACCTGGCCAAGGCACTGCTCGAGCCCGACGCGGCGCTCGACTCGGCGTTCGTGAAGTTCGAACTCGAGCTGCGTCGTACGGGTCAGCGCAATCGCTTCTACGACATGACCGCCTGGTCGCTGCCGCTGGTGTATCGCGTGAGCGCGCACACCGTGCCCACCATGCCCGCGGCACTCGCACCCGCCGAGCTGCCCAACGTGCGCGTGGCGGGGTTGCCGCGTGCACAATACGGTTATGCCTTCGCGCCGGGCAGTGAGGCCAGCATTCGTCTGCTGGGCGCGCTGCTGCGAGACTCGGTCAAGGTGTGGCACGCGCCCTATGGCTTCACGTCGCGTGGTCAGGCCTTCCCCAACGGCGCGTTTGTGGTGCGTGTGGCCGCCAACGCGGCGGACATTCACGACCGCATGGTGCAGTACGTGGCGCAAACCGGCGCGGCGGTGGCAGCCATTCCCTCGGCTGGTGTGGACAGCGGCACTGACCTGGGCAGCAACAGCGTCGTGCCCATCACGCGGCCGCGTGTCGCGCTGCTGGGTGGCGCTCCCGTCAACGGCACCTCGTTCGGCTTCAGCTGGTATGCGCTCGAGCAGCGACTCGGCTACCCGGCCGCGCTCATCGACGCGAACTTCGTGAGCAGCGGTGATCTCGCGCAGTTCACCACCATCATCATGCCCAGCGTGCAGGCCGGTGCGCTCGACCGAGTCCTCGGCGACGCGGGCCGTCAGCGCCTCGTGGACTGGGTGCGGGGCGGTGGCGTGCTCATCACCCTCGACGCAGCCTCTGCCTGGGCGGCGCAGGAACGTGCGGGACTCGTGCGCACCCGTGTGCGCCGCGATACCGCGCGCGCGGACAGCGCAGGCGGCGCGCCGCTGCCGGCCAGTCTGCCCGGCGTACTCGCGCGCGCCAGTATCGACACCCTCTCCCCGCTCATGGCCGGCGTGCTCGAGCGCGAGATCCCGGTGTTTGCCAACAGCGACCGCGTGTTCACCGTGCCGCGTGATCTGCGTGCGGGCGAAGCCGTGGTGCGCTTTGCCCCCGTCGAGCGCGTGAAGCTGGCCGGCTACTGGTGGCCCGAGTCGGCGGCGCGCATTGCGGGCTCACCGTATCTCTGGACCGAGAGCGTGGGCCGCGGACGTGTGATTCTCTTTGCGCACGACCCGGTGTACCGCGATCAGTTGCGCGGCAGTCTGCCACTCTTTGCCAACGCCGTGCTGCTTGGCGGCACCTTTTAGTCCGCCAGTCTTGAACTGATTACCACGGATTCCACGGACAACGCACGGAAGGGTGCAGAGAACTGCAAGAGAACAGCAGAGAGCTGTCGCGTCCTGAATAATGTCTA
>NZ_DLHL01000025.1 GCF_002483225.1 Gemmatimonas sp. UBA7669
CGACTTTTTCAGCACCCTGCTAAATGGTCTAGTCTGCGCCAATTCCGCTGCATAGCAGCCTTCTCACCTGGTCCGAAATCTCTTATGCCAAGCGCAAGTCGTTGGAGAAAGGCGATCGCATCAATCGCAGTCTTGTTTTACGCGGTGATCGCAGCGCCGTCGTCAATCGCCGTTGCGCAAGAGGCGCCACGAATATCGAACTTGCGACAGCCAAGTTGCAGGACATGCGTTCTAAGCCTCGCCAAGGCTGGGGATTTTGGAAACTCCACGGGCAACGGCGCTCTAGCCGGTTCTGTTCGCATTGTCACTCGCGACAAGAGTGGCCGAGTCTGGTTGACATTTCAGGACGGAGGTCCGCCGCAAGTATTCGACAGTTCTGGGCGATTCCTGCGCATGGCAGGGCGTCTTGGTGACGGTCCTGGTGAGTTCCGGATGCCAGCCGCGATAGTTGCGTCAGATAATGGCGATGTTCTTGTATTCGACGCATCGCACCGTCGAACGAGCATCTTTGGTCCCGATCTTTCAATTAAGGGAGGAACTAAGGTGCCGGCTGCGCCGTACGACGCCGTTGCATTTCAGGGCGGAGTGTTCTCGGCCGCACAGATCAGTACGAGACAAAATTTCGGCCATAGATTGCATCAGCTTTCTGCCGAAGGTGTTCCTGTCGAGTCTTTCACAATCTCGGGCCTCGATGCACCACCGAGCGATGCAAGGTATGAACGCTATCACGTCGCTGCTACCTCGGCTTTCCGTTGTGCGGTTCGTGAATGGAATCTTGCGGTTGGTTGTGTGACAGCAGATCCTGCTAGCTCAATAGTCCTGCGTGTAGTTGCTCCGTGGTTCAGTGATGGTGGGCGTCGAGTTGTTAGTGAAGGATCACCACAGGGGGCACACGTAAAAGCAATCACACCACTAGGCGATGCCCTCTTCGCAATTGCTGTCTTGGTTCCATCCGATCGTTGGGAGAAAGCGATAGTCAAGAGGAATGGTCCAGACGGAGTCTCAATCGAGATTGATGACTACGACGACTATTTCGACACAGTCATACTCGTCCTCGACGTTCGGAGGAGACAGTTTGTGACGCGTGTTACCGTCCCTCATGCAATTCTGTACGCGCCGGCAGCAGGCTTTTTCGCAAGTCAGCAATCGAATAGTGAAGTCCCGAAGATCGCACTCTGGCGAGTGAAGCTAACACAAAGTTCAAGGGAGAGAAGATGAAAGGCAAAGTACGCAAGATGATTCTAGCTCTATCGGTCTCGCCGATCTTGCTGGCACTTACTGCATTTCTCCCGTTCGCCGGAGAAGCCGGCGAATCGGGGGCAAAGCGCAGTTTCCCCACGGTTCATGTTTCAGCCATGCTCGCCGGGTGCGCTAATCAGTGTTCCCAAGAGGCTTGCCTCTCATCGAGTGCGCACGCAAACGTCTCTGGGACTGCGAACTATGGGCCCAGTCACGGTTGCCAGTCCTACGAGACGCAGTGTCCTCATCCGACATGCATCGTGACCAAGCGCGCCGAGGACCTCGCCACTTTAGTGGCAGCCTCCGTGCCGCGGAATGAGGAAGACCTCGCGGAGATCCTGCTTGACGACTCCGTAGAACTCAACCGTGAGCGAAATGCACTCCAGTTTCTCGGTTGTGATGGGGACGTCGTCGCACAGGTGCCTATCGACCCCGACCTCATCGCCCAGTTCTCTAGTCGTCATCCTTAACGTGCAGTAGGCCGCACGCTCGAACAGATCCTCTTTGCTTCCTCGCCAGAGAACTGGGTCTGCCAAGCCGAGTCATCCACGGAAGCTTAGGGCCTAAGAGCATACCTAGGCGCATGTGGGATGAATTGAACTTCGACGTACGACAAAGTGCCGGCATCGGAGGGTCCGATGCCGGCTTTTCATTGTCAACCGCGCGGCGCGGTACTGCACCCAAACCACCCGAAGCGCGCGAACAGCTTTTCGGGCAGACAGAAGTTGGTGAAGCTCGACTGCAGCAGATTGGCGCCGATGAAGGCGGTGAACCAGAAGAACTTGTCCGACACCGTGAAGCCCTGGGCCACGGACAGCAGCACCATGATGCCGGCCATGCGGCGGATGATCTTGTCGTTGCACATCAGTTGTCGTGCTCCGTATGCAGGGGTGAGTCCACAGTGGGCGGCGCGTTCTTGCGCAGCTCCCAGTACAGCAACGGCACCACCACCATCGTGAGCAGCGTGGCCACGACGGCTCCACTCATGAGGGCCACGGCCAGACCCTGGAAGATCGGATCGAGCACCATGACCAGGCCGCCCACCACCACCGCGGCCGCAGTGAGCGCAATGGGCCGGAAGCGCACCGCGCCCGCTTCGAGCACGGCGTCCACCAGCTGGCGGCCACGCGCCTCCTCGAGCTGGATGAAGTCCACCAGCAGGATGGAGTTGCGCACGATGATGCCGGCCAGTGCGATCATGCCGATCATGCTCGTGGCCGTGAAGAAGGCGCCGCTGAGCGCGTGCCCCGGCAGAATACCAATGAGCGTGAGCGGAATGGGCGCCATGATCACCAGGGGAATGGTGAAGCTCTGGAACCAGCCCACCACCAGCACGTAGATGAGCAGCAGCACGATGGCAAACGCGAGGCCCAGATCACGGAACACTTCGATGGTCACCTGCCACTCACCGTCCCACTTGATGGCTGTTTCCGTGAGCGACTCGGGAGGCACGGCGTTGTAGATGCCCACCGACGCGCCGCCCACCTGCAGCGCCTCGATCTGCCGATTCATCTCGAGAATGGCGTACACCGGCGCCTCGATTTCGCGCGCCACGTCACCGGTCACGTAGATGGCCGGCCGCAAATCCTTGCGGATGCGCACACCCTCACGCACGCCGTCCACCACCGTCACAAAGCGCCCAAGCGGCTGCGGGCCTGCGGCCGTCGCTACCGGCAAGGCCAGCAGCGCTTCCACACTCGAACGCTGCGCCTCGGGCAGCCGTGGCACGATGGGCACCGCTTCACGCGCCGTGGCAGAAGCCACAAGACTGCTGCGGTTGCCGGAGAGTGCCAGATACAGCGTCTGCGTCAGCTGCTCCACACTCGCACCGCTTTCCGCGGCGCGCACGCGGTCCACCTTGAAGGTCTTGCGGTGCTGCGGGGACTCCACCGTCCAGTCCACATCCACCACACCCGGCGTCTGCTCGAAGATGGCCTTGACCTTCGTGGCCGCCTCGAGACGCGCGGCATCGTCGGCGGCATACACTTCGGCCACCAGCGTGGAGAGCACCGGCGGTCCCGGCGGAATCTCGGCCACCTTGGCCGAGGCACCATAGCGCCGGGCAATGGAGTCCACGGCCGGGCGCACGGCCACGGCGATGTCGTGACTCTGGCGATCGCGCTCGTGCTTGGGCGCCAGGTTGACCTGCACATCGGCCACGTTGGGACCGCTGCGCATGAAGTAGTGACGTACGAGTCCGTTGAAGTTGAACGGCGCCGCCGTGCCCGCGTACACCTGCGTGCTCACGACTTCGTCCACCGTGCCCAGATAGGCGGCAATCTCCGATGCCGCGCGGTTCGTGGTTTCGAGCGACGTGCCCTCGGGCAGGTCGAGCACCACCTGGAACTCGCTCTTGTTGTCGAACGGCAGCATCTTGACCTGCACCGCCTTGAGTCCGACCAGCGCCATGCTGCCGAGCAGCAGCACGCCCACCACGCCGTAAAAGGCCAGGCGCGTGCCGCGACGCTCGATGAGCGGAGACATGATGCGGCGATAGAAACGCCCCGTGCCCGTTTCGGCTTCAGCCGGATGGGCGATGGAACCCTGCCCCGCCACCACATGCCCCTTGAGCAGGCGATAGGCCATGTACGGTGTGACGATGAACGCCACGGCCAGCGACGCGAGCATTGCCACCGACGCGCCCACGGGAATGGGACGCATGTAGGGACCCATCATGCCGCTCACGAAGGCCATGGGCACGATGGCCGCAATGACGGTGAAGGTGGCAAGAATGGTGGGGTTGCCCACTTCATCCACGGCATCGATGGCCGCCACATCGGCCGGGCGGTTGCCCATGGCCAGGTGACGATAGATGTTTTCCACCACGACAATCGCGTCGTCCACCAGGATACCGATGGAGAAGATGAGTGCGAAGAGCGTGATGCGATTGAGGGTGTAGCCCAGCGCGTAGTACACGAAGAGCGTGAGCGCGAGCGTGACCGGCACCGCGACCAGCACCACGAGCGCTTCGCGCCAGCCGAGAAACAGCCAGATGAGCAGCGTGACGGAGACGGTGGCGATGATGAGGTGCAGAATGAGTTCCTGCGCCTTCTCGCCGGCCGTTTCGCCGTAGTCGCGGGTGACGTCGAGCTGCACACTGGACGGCAGCAGACGCCCCTTGGCCTGATTCACGCGCTCAAGCACGGCGTGCGTGACTTGGGTGGCGTTGGCGCCCTGGCGCTTGGCCACCGCCACCGTGACCGCAGCCTCGGCGGCGGCGTTGCCGGCACGGTGTGACACGTACGATGTGACCTCGCCAAAGTCGTCACGCACCTCGGCCACACTACGCAGATACACGGGACGACCGACGCGCGTGGCCACCACGACACTGCCCACTTCGCGGGCGTCGGTGAGCGGCGCACCCACGGCGATTTGCACCACACTGTCGCCCGTGGTGAAGCTGCCGGCATCGAGGCGCGCGTTGGCGCTGCGCAGCGCCATGGCCACTTCACCGGGCGATACGCCGGCTGCAGCCAGACGCGCGGCGTCGAGCTGCACCGAGATCTGCCGCGGCGACCCGCCAGTCACAAACGTCTCGGCCACCTCGGGCACGGTGCGAATTTCGTCTTCAAGATGTACCGCCAACTGACGCAGCGCGTTGGCGTCCACGTCCTTGCCATGCAGCGTGAGCGCCAGCACGGGCACGTCATCAATGGAGTGCGACTTGACGATTGGCGGCAGTGCACCAACAGGCAATGCGCCGAGTGGCGCACGGTCCATGCTGCCCGCCAGTTTGGCCTGCACCTTGGTCACGCTGCGTTCCTGATCCTCGCCAACCTTGAATCGCACGGTCACCATGGCGTAGCCGTCGCCCGACATGGTGTAGACGTGATCGACTCCGGGAATCTCCATCATGCGCTGCTCGACGGGACGCGCGAGCAGATTCTCCGCTTCAGATGGCGTGGCGCCTGGCATGGCCGTGATCACGTCGATCATGGGCACCGAAATCTGCGGTTCCTCCTCGCGTGGTGTGGCGAGAATGCCCAGCACACCCACGGCCAGCGACGCCACGGTCACCAGCGGCGTGAGCTTGGAGTTGAGGAAGGCCTTGGCCACGCGGCCTGAAATACCCCAGGACGTGGACATGATCAGTTGCCGCCAGTGTTCGTGGCGGCAGGCACCACGATGGTTTCACCGCTGCGCAGGCCACTGGTGACTTCCACCAGGTCGCCGCGGTCATCGCCAATGCGAATCCAGCGACGCTCGTCGGTGCCATTGTGTCGCACCACGACGCCCACCAGGTCGCCGTCGCGCACGAGGGCACGCTGCGGGACGACGAGCGCCTGCTTCGTACCCGTGGAGAGCTGCAGTGTCACGGCGCTGCCCGCGCGCCGCGCGTGGTGGCGATTGTCGAGCAAGGCGTTGACGGTGTAGAGACCGCCCGCACCAGCCGGCACGACGCCTTCAATGCGTGCGGTGGCGCTGTCGCCGTCCACGGTGGCTTGCACTCGCTGTCCGCGCGCAAGGTGACGCGCCACGTCGGCGGGAACGGTGACGCTGAGGCGCAGCGACGAGATGTCCTGCAGCGTGATGAGCGGTGCACCCGGCGCGGCAAAGCTGCCCGCATCGACCAGGCGCAGCGTCACCATGCCGCTGAAGGGGGCACGCACCGTGGCGTAGCTGCGCACGGCCGCCAGTTCACTGTTGCTCGCTCGCGCCGCGCGCAGTCCGGCGTCGGCCCGGGCCAGACCGGTCATGGCGGCGTCGTACTGCGCCCGGGTGGCGGCCGAGTCCTGATAGAGTGCGGTGAAGCGCGCGGCGTGTGTGGCGGCCTCCTTCTGCATGGCCTCGGCGTCGGCGATGGCGGCTGCCACCTGCGCGGCTTTGGCCTCGAGGTCGCGCGCATCGATCTGCACGAGCGACTGCCCGGCGCGCACCATGTCGCCTTCCTGCACCAGCACGGCGTTGACCGTCCCCATGAGCTTCGTGCTTACGGTGGCCTGTTGCAGGGGTTCTGCCACACCGGCCGCGGCAAAGGACGTGGTCAGTGTGGTGTCGGCGACCACGAGCGCGGTGCCGGCGAATCTGGTAGAGGCCACGCCCGCGTTGGCCGTGGCCACAGCGGGTTCGTTGCTCTGGCCACAGGCCGCAAGGGCAAGGGCCGCGGCAAGTCCTGCGGCGGTGAAGCGGAGATGGCGCGTGGACATATTGGAGCGCGGTGTGGACCGCGCGGCATGCTGTAGCATCGTGATATCGGTCATCGGATTACTCCCGAGCGGTCGAAGAGGTGGAGGACGCGGCGGACGAGGTGTCACTCCCGCCGGATGGCGCCATGTCGAGCGCGGCGAGCTGTCCCGGATCGGCACCAATGGCCAATCGGTGGGCCGCTGCGGCCACGATGACCTCGTAGCGCGCGGCTGCCTGTTGCAGGCTGGCGCCGGTGGCGCTTGTTTCGGCGGCCAGCAGCTCGGCGATGGTGGCAAGGCCGCCGGCGTAGCGCTTGTCCACCAGTCGCAGGGCCTCGTGGCTTTGCGTGGCGGCCTGCGTCATCAGATCGAGGCGCTCGAGCGCCACCAGCAGGGCGCGCTGGGTTGCGGACGCTTCCAGTTCGGCCTGCGCGCGTGCGGCTTCGTGTCCCACGGCGGCCATGGTGGCGCGTGCGCGGGCACCGGCGACATCGGCCAGTTCACTGCCGCCGCCAAACAGCGACCACGACGCCATGACGCCCACCGTCCAATTGGGGCGGCCGGCGTAGAGTGCCGTGGGCGAGTTCCAGTCATACCGGGCAAAGCCGTTCACCCGCGGCAACAAGGTCGCGTTGGCGCGACGCGTATCGAGCCGAGCGGCGTCGAGGCCGAGGGTGGCGGCCTCCACATCGGCGCGCGAGGCAGCCTGCTGCTCGCGGGACGCATTGACCGCGGTGGTGTTCATCACCTGGCGTGCGATCATGGCCCGCAGGGCGGAATCCGCGGGCAGGCTGTCCGGAAGCTGAATGCCGGGCGAGGTCGCGGTGTTGCTGCGGCCAAGCAGGAGGGCAAGCTGCTGTGCGGCCGTCGTGGCATCATGGCGTGCGGCGCTGAGCTGAGCGGCCACGTCAGCGGCGCGCACACTGGCCTGCAGCGCATCGGCTTTGGTGACGAGCCCCTGCTGCACCATGCGCTCCACCTGACGCACACCAGCCGCGGCGGTGTTCTGCGCCGACGTGAGCATACGCACCTTTTCTTCGGCCAGCACGGCGCCGTAGTAGGCGCGCACCACCTGATGGCGCACATCGTAGTGCGTCCAGTCTGCGGCAGCCTGCGTGGCGCGGGCGGCGGTGCGGGCCGCCCGCCAACCCATGAGGGCGTCGGCGTTGAGCACCGGCACCTCGAGCACTACGCCGCCCTGCACGTTGTTGATGGGGGCGGGGGCGTTGAGACGCGCCGGATCGAAGGCGGCGGGCGTGACCTGTCGCTGGCGGAGCAGGGTCCCGAAGGCGCCGATGGGGTCGGTGGTGCGGACGAACCCGGCTTCAACCCGGGCCGAGGGCAGAATGCCCTTGAGTGGCAGTCCGGCTCGGGCCTGCTCGGCCTCGGCGCTGGCGCGGGCCTGACGATTGGCAAAGGCGCGGCTTTGGGCTTCGGCCAGGGCGTCGCTCAGCCGGAGCGGCGTCTGGGCCTGGGCCTGAGCCTGGGCCGCGCGGCCCGCCCCGCCCGCCGCAACGGCGAGCGCAAGGAAGGCGGCTGGGAAATGACGTGAAGTGCGCATATCAAGATATTACCATATACGCATATAAAGGACAAGACCTTCGTTATCACCACCATCCCCGGGTCCCCCAAACGCACGCCCCCAGAACCAGTCTCCCGGTCCGGGGGGCGCAACGGTCGGCTTCCGACAAAAGGCTTCTGCCCTACGGCTTCCGCCCCACCGCTCCCGCGGTTTGCTGTTCTTCCCTAGTTCTTGCCCAGATGCTTCTCGATGAACGCCCAGGTCAGGTTCCAGGAGTCGATCTGCTCGGGCGAATCATCGCGCTCGAGGGTCTGGCGATTGACGCGGCGGTTGAAGGTGTGGCCCACGCTGGTCGGGCCGGGCGTCGGGTTCACGTACACCTTGGTCTCGGCCAGCTTGGGCTGCCGCGCCTGCAGGGCGTCGATGAGCGGACGCGCCTCTTCGAAGTTCACGTCGGTGTCGTTGGTGGCCACGTGGACAAGGATGGGGTACTTGAGGCTGTCCACCCAGTAGTAGGGCGAACGGCGCACATACTCTTCGCGCTTCTCGAACGGCAGGCCGCGCACGGCCGCCTGCGTGGAGAAGGAGCGCTGATACGACGGGCCCTTGTACGACAGGCGGAAGAAGAGGTTGGTGACCGGCACCATGGCCACGCCGGCCTTGAACGGCGAGCCCTGCGCTTCACGCGTGAGCAGCAGCGTGGTGATGTAACCGCCGTGGCTCCAACCCATCACACCGATGCGGTCGGGGTTCACATAGGACAGGCCCTTGAGCACCGACACCGCCGACTCCACGTCGTCCACTTCCATGCCACCGTAATCGATGGCGTTGTGGTGCTCCTTGCCGAAGCCGGTGCTGCCGCGGTAGTCGGGCGTGATGATCACGTACCCCTTGGCCACCGCCTCCTTGATGAACGGGAGGTAGTTCTGGTCCATGTTGCCGTGCACGCCGCCGTGCACCCACACCATGGCACCGTGCGCCCGGGCACCCTTGGGATTGAGCGGCTCAAAGAGATACGCCGGGATGGTCATGCCATCGGCGCTGCTCTTGTAGGTCACCTTGGAGAACTTCATGTGGCCCTTGCTGCGGGCCTCGAAGATGCTGTCGGTAACTTTCTTGCCGCGCATCGCGCCTTCGTAATCCGACACCGGATGATCTTCCGGCCGGTTGCTTACATACAGCAGCGAATCACGGCCAGGTACGATGGGCACCACCTGACGAGCGCGGCCACTGTTCTGCGCCTCGGCGGCGGCGGGGGCGAGGGTCAGGAGGGTCAGCGTCGCGCCGAGCACAAGTGGCGTCACACGACGCGGCGCGGCGGACCATGAGGAACGGAACATGCGCATGGGGCAGGGGATGGCAGGAAGGGGGCGGCCGTTCCACCGTCGAAATGGCCTCCCCTAATTGAACGCACAGCGGGCCGCTTCGCTGAACACCCTCCCCCCGCCCTCGCCTGGCGTCAACCTAGCGCGCGATCCAGCGCGGACTCTGCTGGCGCAGCATGTCGTCCGTCAGCCGGGTGAGCCCCGAGCCGTCCGGGCGCACCGTGTACAGCTCGAGATCCTGGTTGTCGGTCATGTTGGACACGAAGGCGATGCGCTGCCCATCGGGTGACCAGGCCGGCTGCCGGTTGCGCCACGGAAAGCTGAACGCGCGCTCGGCGCCGGTGCTGAGGTGCCGGATCATGATCTGCGACTGCGACGGCGACACCGTACGCACATAGGCAATGGTCTGGCCATCGGGCGCCCAGGCCCCGTCGATGTCGCTCACGCTGGTATCCGTGAGCTGCCGGAGCCCGCTGCCGTTGGCGTTCACCACATGCAGATGCAGACGCCCCGGCTCACCAGCCGAGAACAGGAGACGCGTGCCGTCGGGCGACCAGGCCGGGGTGCTGTAGCCGTAGCGCAGTCCGGGGGCGAGGGCCAGGGACACCGCGGTCTCATTGCGGCCATCCACGTCGGCCACGTAGAGCTGAGTGTTGCCTTCCTCGGTCATCTTGATGAAGGCCAGGCGCTGCCCGTTGGGCGAGAGAGCCGGCGAGAACTCGGGACCAGTGGCCAGGGCAATGCGCCGCGGGGCGCTCGTGCGCGTGACCAGGAAGAGATCCTGAAAATCGTAATCGTCGAGCGAGCGGATGGCGGCGTAGACCACGCGTTGTCCATCGGCGGACACGGTGGGCTGTGCGCCGGAGATCGTCTGGCCGAAGAGGTCACGTACGACGCCGGTGCGGTCGTCGCGCACCTTGAGTTGCGATTCGTTGATGTTGCCAGGCACCGCCTGCTCGAAGAGCAGGTCATGCGAGGCCTCGAGTGTAGGGCCTGGCTCAGGTGCCGCAGGACTGTCATACGCGCAGGCCGTCAAGCTGGTCGCAGCACTCAGCGCCAGGACCGGCGCGATGCGACGTAAGGCTGTCAGGTTCATGGAGACTCCGGAAAGTGGACGCCTTGCCATACCGGATGCCGCCCCCCGCCGTCACTGGCTGAATCGGGCAGCATGGGGCATGGGTGGGGCAGCATCGGACGGTGGGCCTGCGTAGACTTCTCCGCGTCCCACCGCCGCCGGTTGTCCACCGCGTCGCGGATGGTGTTCACTGCCCGCCTCATCCCACTCCATGTCCCTCCCTTCGTCTTCTCACGCCACCGCGTTGCGTAACGCAGCTACGGCAATCGCCGCCTGCGTCGCGCTTACTGCGCCGCTTTCTGCCCAAAGCCTGCCGGCGGATTCCCTGCTCGTGCGCAGTCTCGTGGCGCGCAATATCGGCCCGGCCAGCATGAGCGGCCGCATCGTGGATATCGCCGTCGCTGAGGCGCCACGCGTGCTGCGCGGTGGCCGACTTGGCACCACCATGTACGTGGCCGTCGCCACCGGTGGCATCTGGAAGACCACCAATGGAGGCCTCAACTGGTCGCCGGTCTCTGACGCCATTGGTGTGGGATCCATTGGCGCGGTGGCCGCCGCGCCTTCCGACGGCAACGTGGTCTGGGTGGGTAGCGGCGAATCCAACAACATGCGCAGTTCGTCGTGGGGCATTGGCGTGTTCAAGTCCACCGATGGTGGACGGACCTGGTCCAAGCCCATGCTGCCGGGCACGCAGCACATCGGCCGTATCGTCATCGATCCACGCGACCCGAACGTGGTGTACGTCGCGGCCAACGGCCCACTCTGGGGTCCGGGCGGTGAACGTGGTCTCTTCAAGACGACGGACGGCGGAAAGACCTGGACCAACACCAAGTCGCTGTCCGAGACTGCGGGCTTCACGGAAGTGGTCATCGACCCGGCCAACCCAGACGTGCTGTATGCGGCGTCGCAGCAGCGCGAGCGTCGTGCCTATGGCTTCCTGCCGGCCGGCGCCGAAGCGGCGGTGTGGAAGACCACTGACGGCGCCAAGACCTGGACGAAGCTGTCGAGTGGCTTGCCCAGCGGTGAGCTTGGTCGCATTGGCTTGTCGGTGTGCCGTTCGCGCCCCAACACGGTATACGCGCTCATTCACGCCAAGGGCCCGGCCAACGGGCTCTATCGCAGTGACGACGCGGGCAGCAGTTGGCGGCAGGTCAACAACAGCAACGGCACGGCGTGGTTCTATGGGCAGGTGCGCTGCGATCCGACCGACGCCGAGCATGTCATCAAGCTGAATGTGGGCAGCACGGAATCGTTCGATGGCGGTCGCACCTGGCGGCCCTTTGCGCAGGGCGGCGGCGTGCACGCTGATCACCACGCGCTCTGGATCAATCCCGAAGACGGCGATCACTACGTGCTTGGCAACGACGGTGGCGTGGACATCTCCAACGACCGCGGCCGCAGCTGGTACAACGTGGAGAACATCGTCGGCGCGCAATTCTACGCCATCTCCACCGACGATCGCTGGCCGTTCTATCACGTGTATGGTGGTCTGCAGGACAATCAGACCTGGGGCGGTCCCAATCGTACGCGCAACGCCTTCGGTCCGACCAATGCTGACTGGTATCGCATGGCCGGCGGCGACGGGTTCTTCAATGTGGTGGATCGCTTTGATCCGGATATCGTGTACGCCGAGTCGCAGAACGGTGGCATTCAGCGCTTCAACGCGCGCACGGGGCAGCTCAAGGGCATCAAGCCGCCCGCCCGGGATGGCGAGAAGCACCGCTACAACTGGAGCGCGCCCATCGTGCCGTCGCGGCACCAGAAGGGTGTGGTGTACTTCGCCGCGAACTACCTGTTCAAGAGCACGGACATGGGGGATTCGTGGAAGACCATCAGCCCCGATCTCACGCGCAATATCGATCGGGACCAGCTGCCCATGCGTGGCAGCGTGCCGCCCAAGGATGCACTGGGCCTGCACGAAGGCACGGCCGCCTTTGGCAACATCAGTGCGGTGAGTGAGTCGCCGCGCCGCGCGGGTGTGCTGGCAGTGGGCACCGACGACGGTGTGGTGCAGGTCACGCGTGACGATGGCCTCAGTTGGCACAAGGTCACCAGCTTCCCGGGTGTGCCCGACATCAGCTACGTGAGTGGAGTGCAGTTTTCGCGGCATGCCGAGGGTACGCTGTATGCCAGCTTCGATGGGCATCGCAGTAACGACTTCAAGCCCTACGTGGCGCGCAGCACCGATTACGGGCGCACGTGGACCAACATCAGCGGCAATCTGCCGCCCATGGCCACGGTGCAGGCGGTGCGTGAGCATCATCGCCAGTCCAACCTGTTGTTCGTGGGCACGGAGTTTGGCGTGTATTTCACGGTCGATGGCGGTGCCAACTGGACGGCGCTCAAGGCCGGCATGCCCACCGTGCCGGTGTGGGACCTGCAAATCCAAGAGCGCTGGAACGATCTCGTGATAGGCACGCACGGACGCGGCGTGTACATCATCGACGATCTGTCGCCGCTCGAACATCTGGCCGAAGCCAAGCGCGCAAGCGTGGCCTATCTCTTTCCCGCGCGCAACGAGTTGGTGTACGCGCCCAACACCAGTCGCAACTCGGGCATGGGCTCCACCGGCTATGTGGGCCAGAACCCCGAGCATGGTGTGCGGCTCGCCTACCTGCTGAACAGCGTGTCGGCCGGCGACTCCGCCTTCATGGATATTCTGGATGGCCGAGGTCGTGTGGTGCGGCGCCTCGTGGTGCCGTCCCGCGCCGGCCTGCACCGGCCGGTGTGGGACATGCGCGTGGGTGCGCCGCTCACGGGAGAAATGCCGCGCACGTCGGCGCCAACGGGTGGGCAGGGCGGCGGCGGTGGTGGCGGTGGATTTGGTGGCGGTTTTGGCGGCTTCAATCGTGGCGCGCCCACCTATCTGGCGGTGCCGGGCAGCTACACGGCGCGACTCACCCTCAAGCCGGCCAGCGGCACGGCGACCGTACTCACGCGCAAGTTCACGCTGCTGCCCGACCCCGAGCAGCAAATGGCTCAGGGCGCGCTCGAAGAACTCGATGCCTTCCGCCTGGAGGTGGTGCGCTTCCAGAAGTCGGTCACCACGGCGCAGCAGCAGGCCGACAGCGTGATTGCTCGCTATGCGGCGGTGCGCAAGGCAGTGGAGGCTGCCAAGGACAAGGTCACGCCGGCGCTCAACGAGCAGTTGTCGGGCATCGAGCGTGAGCTCAACGCCTTCGTGCGTGAAGTGGGTGCCTCGACGGCCTCACGGTCAGCGCTGGCGCCGCGCGCCGGTGCCGTGCCGGCAGACGACGAGGATGACGAGAATCGCGGCGCCTCGGGTGCACCGGACATGAGCTTCAGCGGGCGCGCGGGTACACTCAACAGTGTGCTCAATTCCACCTTCCCGGCGGCGCGGGCGCAGCGAGAGCTGGTTGCGCAGCTGCGTCGTCAGCTGGTCACGGAAGAGAGCAAGCTGCGCGCTTTGTCGGAGATCAGCCTGCCTGACTTCGTGAAGGCGCTCGAAGCGGCGGGAGTGACTGTAGCCAAGTAGCGCGCTGCGGGGTATGCTGCAAACGGGCACGATGCGGTGGTACTGCCGCCTTGTGCCCGTTCGTGCGTTGTGACTGTCGTGCGCTATCCTTGAGGTAATCATGAATCACGTTCGCCGAGCACTCGGTTTTGTTGCGTTCGCGGTGTCGCTTGCTCAGACATGGTCATCGACCGCAGCGGCGCAAGGCGCTGCGAGCAGCCGTTCGGCTGCGTTACTGATTGGCGCCGGTGCCGGTCGATATCCCTTCACTCCGCTGCCCGGAGCTCGCGACAGCAAGCCGCTGAGTGCCATGCTGACCGCGGGGGTTGAAGGCGAGTTTGCGGACAATTGGAACTGGCTCGTCGAGGGGGAGTTCGCCTTCAACCCCGGCGCATGCGCCGACGTATGCCCAAGCACCGGCCCAGCCGCTACAGCCAGTGTGCAGCGTCGAATCATCGCCGAAGCACCTGAGCGGATCGGGATCGCCTTCGGTCCCTCGCTGTTCTACACGGACTTCGATGGCGCCGAGGTGGGCGCCGGGGTGCGCATGGATATTGGTGTGCTGCGACGCATAGGTCCGAGACTCGGCGTACAGTACGGACTTCTGTCAGGTGGCCACTCGCTGGCGACCGTGCACGTGATGCTGCGATTGGGCAACCTGCGCCCGGCCGCGAGCCGTCCGATCAGCACGCCGCAAGAGTGACGTGCAGCTTCAATTGTCACCGAGCAACGGTGTTCTCGTACTGGGGACAAATGTGAAACGTTTCGCCACCACGATGTTCGCTTTCGCTCTCGGTGCAGCCAACGCCAACGCACAGGTTGGCAAGGGAGCAGCGCCTGTCGACTCGACGGTGCCCGGAATCATGAAGCGTGCGGGGAGACAGGCGAGTGCGACATGGCTGCGCGATATGCTTCGTCAGGCGGATTCGCGTCTGCCAGGTTCCAAGCTGGATGAGCTTGCTGACAGTCTGGCTGAGCGAGCGATCAGGCCTCTAGATTCGCCGAACGCCGAGGGCGGAGCCGCAGCTATTTCGGCGCTGAACCTACTCATCATGTCGGGCAGCAATGCAGAACTAAAGGGCACGCCGTATGCGGGCGCATTTACGCGGCTTGTACGGGTGCTCGAGACTTCCTCATCGCGCGATATGCGCGCCAGAGCGCTTGGTGGTCTGCTTGCGGTTGGATCTCATACGAACGCTTTGTCGCGACTCAAGCAGGTGGCGGAGTCCAACGATCCCCTCGCGTATGATGCCATCAACTTTCTCATCACCGATGCGTCAGGTGGAAGTTGGCTGGGTATCAGCCCAAGTGCTACGCATCAACAGGAGTCAGTAGTTGCACTGCGCACGCTGGCGGCCAGATCAAGAGTGAGTGACCCCAAGGCGGCCAGACTCCCGACCGCGTGGGTCGCACGGAACGGTGGATGAGCGCCAATTGAGCTTTTGACCGGCGTCACTACCGCCTCACCGGCCGCCGCATCGTCGCCGCCTTCTCCACCAGTCGCCGCAGCTCGGCAATCGGCTCCGGATTGTCGTCCACCTGCAGGCGCAGCACGACGTCGTTGTTGAGCCACACGCCACCGTTCTTCTTCACGATGAGCATGGCCGCACTCTGCATGCCGCGTGTATCGCCGCCTGCGCGTTGACCGGCCTCGAGCGCGGCCAGGAGGCGCAGTGACAAATGCCCCGTGGTGCTCTCGAAGGCCTTCACCATGTCCGCCACCACCGCCGGGCCGGCAAGAATGTTGCCCTGAGCGCTGCAATAGACGCCCTGCTTGTCGCCGGCCCAGGTGGAGGCCTTGGGCCCCGTGAACGCCGCCACGCGCCCCTGGGCGTCCATGACGGCAAACTGCCGCCCCTGTTTGGTCCAGTTCTCCGGCCGCGGATCGGGATCGCGCTCCCACACGGTCTTCACCACGGCGTCGGGTGCCATGCCGCTCTTGAGCAACGCGAGCGCCTGAGGGCCGTAGCTCACGTCCACAATGGCCTGGGTGGCCACCACGCCCACACCGGCCTCGGCCCAGAGCACGCCGTTGCCTACCGAGAACACGCGCGACTGCACCGCGCCACCCACCTCGCCGGTTTCCGGGTCATAGCCGAGGATGGAGAAGGTGGCCACCGGCGGCCAGGGCAGCGGCGTGGCCGTAGCCGCAGTGGGCGTGTTGATCGGGCGTTGAGCCTGGGCACCGGACGCGCTGCACACCAAGGCGAGAGCCAGGGCCCATGCGGCACCAGCGCGAAGAATGGAAGTGTGTGGCATGCGTATAAGTGGCCACCGGAAACGCCGCCGAGCAAGGTGACCGGCTGCCGCGTATGATGGGAAAGACCCGTCTCCCCACACCCGGAGTATCCCGATGTCGCGATGGCGCCCGAACGCCGCGAAACGCGCTCCCCGCGTGACCATGTCTCTGGCCACGACCTTCGCTGCCCTGGCACTGCCTGCGCTGCTCAGCGCCCAGCCCACCCAGGCCATCGATCAGGAGTACACGGCCAAGATCAAGGAATTCCTGCAGGACCCGCGCATCACCACCGAACTGGTGGATCATCTGCCGGCGTCCAGCACGGTACCCACGCCGCTCAAGTTCCACGGCCGCATTGTCGGCACGCCGGGTGAGCTCACCTACGCCAGAGACATTCACCGCTACTTCGAGGCGCTGGCCAAGGCCGCGCCCACGCGCGCCAAGTACTGGACCATTGGCAAGACTGAAGAAGGCCGCGACATGGTGGTGCTGGCCATCGGTGACGAGCAGGCCATCGCCAATCTCGACAAGTACAAGGGCGATCTCGCCGCGCTCACCGACCCGCGCAAGACGAGTGAGGCCGAGGCGCAGCGGCTCATCCAGACCACGAAGCCCATCTACTGGCTGACGAGTGGCATGCACTCGCCGGAAACGGGCGGTCCGGAAGTGCTGCAAGAGCTGGCGTATCGGCTCATCGTGTCGGAGTCGCCGTACATCCAGGCCATCCGCAACAACATCATCACCTTCATCACGCCGGTCATCGAAGTGGACGGACGTGAGAAGCAGGTGGACACCTACTACTACAACAAGAAGCTGCCCGCCGGCGCGCCGCGTCTGCCGCTGATGTACTGGGGCAAGTATGTGGCCCACGACAACAACCGCGATGGCATGGGGCAGTTCCTCGCGCTCACGCGGCACGTGAACGACTTCTTCCTGCAGTGGAAGCCGCAGGTCATGCACGACCTGCACGAGTCGGTCACCTATCTCTACAGCAGCACGGGCACGGGCCCGTACAACGACGCCATCGATCCCATCACGGTGACCGAGTGGTGGACCATGGCCCAGGAAGACGTGCGCGAACTCACCAAGCGCGGCGTGCCGGGGGTGTGGACCTACGGCTTCTACGACGGCTGGACGCCCAACTACATGTTCTTCGTGGCGCACACGAAGAACGCCATCGGTCGTTTCTACGAAGTGCAGAGCTACGGACCGGACAACTACGAGGTGCGGCCGCCGGCCACCACCACGAGCCGCGAGTGGTTCCGCCCCAATCCGCCGCTGCCGTACATCAAGTGGGGCCCGCGCAACAACGCCAACATCCAGCAGTCGGGTGTGCTGGTCTCACTCAAGCACTTCGCCGACAATCGGCGCAGCTACCTCGAGAACTACTGGATCAAGAACAAGCGCGCCGTGGAGAAGGGCACCACGGGCGCTGGTCCCTACGCCTGGGTCATTCCGTCCACGCAGAAGCGCAAGGCCGACGCCGCCGACGCGGTGAATGAACTGCGCAAGCAGGGACTCGAAGTGCACGTGGCCAACACGGCGTTCTCGGTGGGTGGCGTGAACGTCAAGGCCGGGGACTGGATCGTGCGCGGCGATCAGCCGTATCGCACACTGGCCGACATGTACTTCGGCATTCAGCGCTACTCGCCGCAGAACCCGCGGCCCTACGACGACACCGGCTGGACGTTCCAGTACATGCGCAACGTGGCTATCCTGCCGGTGGGCGACCGCAGCGTGCTCACGCAGCCCATGACGATGGTGAACGACAAGGTGAAGGCCGCCGGCGGTGTGGAAGGCACGGGCCCGGTGCTCATCGTGGCGCACACCAGCGACAACAATCTCATGAAGTTCCGCACGCAGTTCGCGACCACCAAGATGCACGCGGCGGAAGCGGACTTTGAGGCGGGTGGCCGGCAGTTCAAGGCGGGCGCGTTCATCATTCCCGCCGGCGACCGCGCCAAGCTCTCCGCGGCGCTCACGGAACTCGGACTCAGCGCGCAGGCCGTGGCCACCATGCCGTCGGTCAAGATGCACGAGCTGGACCTGCCGCGCATCGGTTACGCCCACGCCTGGCAGCGCACACAGGACGAAGGCTGGGTGCGCGCGGCGCTCGACACCTACGGCGTGCCGTACAGATACTTCGGCGACATCGAGCTCAAGAAGGGCAACCTGCGCGCGAAGTACGATGTCATCATCTATCCGCACGTTGGCGGCAGCGCGCAGTCGCACATCGCCGGCATCATCAAGAACGGCGACACACCGCTGCCGTACCGAAAGACGGCATCCACGCCCAACCTGGGCGCCATCGACGCCGCCGATGACATTCGCGGCGGCCTCGGCATCGAGGGTCTCACGGAGCTGTACAAGTTCGTACAGGCCGGCGGCACGCTCATTGTGGAAGGCAGCACGTCCACCATCTTCCCGGCCTACAACCTCACCAGCGGCATCACGCTCGAGTCGCCGCGTGATCTGTTTGCACGTGGCTCGGTGATGCGCGGTGTCGTGACCGACAAGACCAGCCCGCTGGCCTACGGCTTTGACGCGCAGGTGCCGGTGTACTTCAATCAGGATCCGGTCATCAACGTGGGCGGCTCCGCAGGCCTCTTTGCCGGCGGTGGCAGCGGAGCGGGCGCGGCGGCGCTTCAGCAGAACGTCACACCGAACGCCAACCCGGTGCAGGTATCGGCCTGGAGCTGGGGGATGGGCGACACCACGGGCACGCCAACACCACGCCCCAGCGGCGCGGGTCTGGCTGCGGCCGCCGCGCGCGGTGGAGCAGGCGGTGCCGGTGGCTTTGGTGGTGGAGCGGCGTTTGGTGGTGCCACGAGCATTGACGGCACGCGGCCGCGCGTGATTCTGCAGTTCCCGGCCAACCCGAATGACATGCTGCTCTCCGGCACGCTGGCCGGCGGTGAGGCGCTGAGCAACCGCGCGCAGCTGGTGGACGCGCCGCTCGGCAAGGGTCACGTGGTGATGTTCGCCATTCGTCCGTTCTGGCGCTGGCAGACGCAGGGGACGTACTTCCTCGGCTTCAACGCGATCCTGAACTGGAACGATCTGGACGCGGGGAAGTGAGGGGATAGTCACAACTCACAACTCGAAACCTGAACTCAAAACCCGGAACTGATCAGTTTTGAGTATTGGGTTCGGGTTCCGAGTCGTAAGTAGTCGTAAACCCAAGACTCAACACTTGAACTCAAAGCTCAGAGCTTACCGACAGTCCGGTCAGCTCTGAGCTTTGAGTTGAAGTTTTGAGTTTTCAGTTTGACGGCGGCTACGCGGGCGGAACCGTGCTGTCCCGCTTCACCGTGCTCGAGTCGGCCGGCGCCGCGGCTGCGGTCGCCGTATCCACCGGCTTGGTCACAGTCGTCGAGTCCGCGCGCCGCCGGTTGCGACGGGGCGTCGGGGCCGCCGCCGGCTTCTCGGCGGCCGTCGTGGTGTCGGCCACCACCGCCGTATCGCTCTTGCCAATGAGGCCGCCCGCCCAGCTCTTGAAGGACGAGGCGTAGGCGCCGATGGTGTCGGCTGCCTCGCGCGCGGGGCCCGCTGGTTTCTGCGAGCCGTACCACCACACCCCGTAGGTCATCGCGCCGAGCATGACGATGTAGGGGAAGACCGAGCGCCGTCGTCCCAATGAGGCGGGATCCTTGCGGCGCGGCGCGGCGGCCTTGGCTGCCTTGGTCTTCTGCGTGGCCACCGCCGCCGCGGGCGTTCGGATGCTGTTGTTGTCGATGGGTGTGCGCGCGCCCACGCTGGACATGCGCTGCCCCAGCGCGTGCCGGTACATCTCGGCGGTCTGCGTCGGTGTCATTTCGGACACCGCGTTGGCCAGCGTCATGCCAAACTCCGCCACCGTGGGGAAACGGTCGGCAGGGTCGGGTGCGAGCGCCTTGTCGAAGACTTCCTGAATGGACTCGGGCCACTCGAGATCACTGCGCACTTCGTCGAGACGCCGCGGACGGCTGGTGAGGCGCGCGATCAGCGATTCCTTGCTGTTCGAGTTGGCAAACGCATCGTGACCGGTGAGCGTGATGAACGCCACGAGTGCCAGCGAGTACTGATCGGAGCGCGCGTCGAGCACATCACCCGACAGCTGCTCGGGTGACATGAACTCCGGCGTACCCACGGCAAAGCCGGTGCGCGTGACCTGCTGCGCGCCACGATCCATGGTGCGCGCAATGCCGAAGTCCACCAGCTTGACGACAAACGTGCCGTCGTTGCGCTGCGACACCATCACGTTGTCGGGCTTGATGTCACGGTGCAGGATGCCGAGGTCGTGCGCCGCCTGCAACGCGTCGGAAGCCTGCGCGATGATGTCCGCGGCCACCACCGGATGCATGGCCACTTCACGCTTGAGTGTGGCCGACAGGGACTCGCCGTCGATGAACTCCATGGCGAGGTACACCAGCCCCTCGTCGGTTTCACCGAAGTCGAAGATGCCCGCCACGTTGGGATGCGAGATCTTGCTGGCGTTTTCAGCTTCACGCGTGAAGCGCTGCAACGCCTCGGGCTCGTGCACCAAGGCGGGGCGCATGATCTTGATGGCACTCTTGCGCTTCATGCGCACATGCTCGGCCAGATACACCTGGCCCATGCCGCCTTCGCCAAGCTGCTTGAGCACCTTGTAGCGGCCGCCGACCATCTTGCCGATGAGATTGGCCTCACCGGCCGGCACCAATGAGGTGCCGTCCTTCGCGCAGAAAGCCACATCCGCGTCGTAGTCTTCCCCGCACTGGGGGCAAACCTTTCTGGTGCTCACAGTCTGCCAAGCTATGCCCAGGCGAAGACTTGGCAAGCGGGAGGTATATAGGGAGGTTGCCCCTGGGTATCTTGGTATATGCCCATTACATCAGCATTCCCGGGACTGGGACCGCTGCGTCGCGTCGGGACTCTTGGCCTCGGGCTGGTCTGGACGATCGGCTCGATGGCCATTCCACTCGGTGCACAAGGCGCGGCACCATCCGTCGCGTCCCGCCCCACTTGGAATACCGCCGGTACCCAGGGGGACGCCGTCTGGAAGGAGGTGGCCTTCGCCAATGGCGAGCGTCTGGCTGAGCTGCGTCTGCACTACACCACACTGGGCACGCCGCGGCGCGACGCGGCCGGGGTGGTCCGCAATGCCGTGCTCATTCTGCACGGCACGGGCGGAAGTGGACGCAGCTTCATGTCAGCTGGGTACGCCGGCGAGTTGTTTGGTCCCGGTCAACTGCTCGACAGCAGCCGCTACTACATCATTCTGCCCGACGGCATCGGGCACGGCGGCTCCAGCAAGCCCAGTGACGGGCTGCGCGCGCGTTTCCCGCACTATGGCTACACGGACATGGTGACGGCCCAGCATCGCCTGCTCACCGAGCATCTCGGCGTCAACCACCTGCGGCTCATCATGGGCACGAGCATGGGCTGCATGCAGGCCTGGATGTGGGGCGTACGTTGGCCCGAGTTCATGGACGGCCTCGCGCCGCTGGCCTGTGTGCCCACGCAGATCGCCGGCCGCAATCGCATGATCCGCACCATGGCCATGGACGCCATCCGGCTGGATCCGGGGTACCAGAACGGCAACTACCAGAGTCAGCCTCTGGGCCTGCGTTCGGCGCTCGGTCTCCTGTACATGATGGGCAGCGCACCGCTGCTGCAGCAGGAGCAGGCGCCCACACGCGATCAGGCGGATTCGGTCATCCGCGCGTATCTCGACAGCCGCATGCGAAATACCGACGCGAACGACTTTCTCTATCAGTTCGACGCGTCGCGGGACTACGATCCGTCGAAGGACCTGCAGCGTGTGTCGGCGCCGGCCCTGTTCATCAACTCGGCCGACGACCAGGTGAACCCGCCGGAACTCGGGCTGGCGGAACGCTATGCGGCGATGATGCCGAAGACCCGATTCGTGCTCTTGCCCATCACGAGGGAAACCCGGGGCCATGGCACGCACTCGCAGCCGCGCATCTGGGGTGGCCTGCTGCGGGAGTTTCTCTCGACCCTTCCCGAACGCTGAGCAGCTCATGACCCCGGCAACTCTGGCCGCGTCGTCCGCCACCGCTTCTTCCGCCGTGTCTCTGCAGACACCCGGTGTCACGCGCCTGCTGGCGCGGGCGCTGCGCCTGTCCTGCCCGCACTGCGGCGGCCGCGGCATCTTCCAGTCCTTCTTCGCGCTGCGTGCCACCTGCCCAAGCTGCGGACTCCGTCTCGAGCGCGGCGAAAGCGACTACTTCGTGGGCGCCTACCTGTTCAATCTCATCGCCGTCGAACTGATTCTGTTCTTCTGCGTGTGCGGCTTTGTGTGGTTCACCTGGCCCAATCCGCCCTGGGACGCCATCACCTACATCACCGGCTTTCTCATGCTGGCCGGCTGTCTGCTGTGCTATCCCTTTGCCAAGACCACCTGGCTCGCGGTGGATCTGGCCATTCGCCCACTGACTGCCGAGGAGCTGGCCTGGCACCGCGAAGGGGGCGAAATGGGAGAGCGGGAGCTGCCGCATCTCTGAGGCCGCTCCCGCTCTCTGTTGCTGCTGTCTGCCGAGGTCTTACTTCTCGGCGATGATCAGGTACTTGGACGAGGCCCAGAACTTGGACGGATCGGTGATGCGGATGTTTTCGCCGCGGAACGATCCGTCCTTTTCCTTCTTGGCCACCTCGATCAGTCCCACATCGTGGCGTGACACGATGCGATAGGCGCGATCGGGGCGAGGCAGCGGGATGGTGAGCGTCTGGCGACGATCGGCCATGGTGAAGCGCGCCGCGTCGAGCGTACGCGCGGGCACCAGTGTCTTGCCGAGCTTCACAATGAGCAGACCGCGTGAGCCGCCTTCCTCGGCCACTACGCCGTCGGCGAGGAGCTGGCGGCGCGAACCGACGGTGTAGAACACCTGATTCTCGCGCACGTCCATGGCCTTCACCGTGTCCGTGAGCACGGCCTTTTCCGCCACCAGGGTTTCGTTGGCCTGACGCAGCTGACGGACTTCGTCCTGGAAGACCGCGATTTCCTTGTCGCGCTGCGCGAGGCGCGCGTTGAGGTCGGCCAGCAGCGTGGCCGCCGCCGTGGAGTCCTCACGCAGGGCCTTGAGTTCCTCGAGCTGCTTCTGCACCTGCGCCTGACGGGCCGCGAGCCGCTGCCGCATCTGCCGCAGGCGGTCGAGAATGTCCTTCTGCGCCGCCGCCGCCTCGGTCTTGCCCGATTCGTCGCTGGTGTTGACGCCCACCTTGGACGACAGGCCGCGCACCTGGCGGAGCTCCTTGTCCACCTCGTCGGCAAACTTGGACGCTTCCACCACCTGGGCCAGCGCGCGGTCCCGGTCGGCGGCGTTGCCGTTCACCAGGCCCTGCAGCGAATCGCGCTCGGTGGTGGTGGCGGACAGCACGGCCGCCAGCGAGTCGGCACGGGCGCGTGAGGCGGTGTCGGTGCACGCGCCCATCAGGGCCGTGGCCAGGACGGCCGACAGCACAACGAGACGGGGGCGAAGCAAGGATCGGGACATGGCGGAGCGGGGAGTGAGGTGGAACGACTGCTGAGGAACGTAGGGAAGCCGGCAGCCGGGAGAAAGTGGCATGGGTCACCGTCCGCACGAGGAACGGTGACCCATATCACGACCAGCGTCTCCGGCACATTGGACAGCCGGAGGTGGGCAATCAGTTGTCCTGCGTGACCCGCGTGGTGGGCGGCTGCTGGTACTTCTCGAACCAGCTGCGCAGGAAGAGCTGGGTGCGCAGGAAGTTGGACGGCGTGCTGCTGGTGCCGTGCCACTCGTTGTTGAAGCGCACCATGGCCGTGGGCACCTTGAGCACCTTCAGCGCCTCGTAGTATTCCTCGGTCTGCCCCATGGGCGTGCGCAGGTCGTTGACGCCGGTCATGAGCATGGTGGGTGTCTTCACGTTGCCCACGTACATCAGCGGCGAGCGACGCAGATGTTCGCTGGGATCATCCCAGGGATACTTGGCGAAGTTGTTGTACCAGCTGTTGCCGTCGGTGGTGCCAACGAAGCTGAGCCAGTTGGTCACCGGGCAATTGGCGCTGGCCGCCGCAAAGCGGTTGGTGTGACCCACGATCCAGCTGGTCAGCACGCCGCCACCGGAGCAGCCGAACACGTAGAGGCGATTACTGTCCACGAAGCCACGATTGATGACCGTGTCCACACCGGCCATGAGGTCATCGTAGTCCTTGCCCGGATAGGCGTTCTTGATGGCATTGCCGAAGGCGCTGCCGTAGCCCGTTGAGCCGCGCGGGTTGGTGTAGAGCACCACATAGCCATGCGCCGCGTGATCCTGACGCGCAAAGCTGAAGCCCACGTTGTACATGCTGTGCGGGCCGCCGTGAATCTCCAGCATCAGCGGATACTTCTTCCTGGGGTCGAAGTCCGCCGGCTTTACAATCCAGCCCTGAATGCGGAAGCCGTCCACGGAGGTGTACCACACCTCTTCGGTGGTGGCGAGCTTCTTGCCTGCCAGCACGTCGGCGTTGACTTCGGTGAGCTGGCGCGGCGTGGGCGTGCGCACGTCGAAGGCCACGATGTCCGTGGGCTTGTCCGCGGTGCTCATGGTGCCGACCGCAAGGAAGTTGCGGCCGATGTCGCTCACCGACAGCACCTGCGCGCCCTTCGTCACCTGCTTCACCTCGCCCTTGAGCGAGGCGTGATACAGGTGACGCGAGCCCTCGTTCTCGGCGTTGAAGTAGATGCCACTGCCGTCGGGCGCCCACATCATGCCGCTCGGGCTGCGATCGAGCTTCTCCGTCAGCGCGCGCGGGTTGCTGCCGTCGGCGTCCATCACGTAGAGAATCGCGTCCTTCCACGTGGCATCAGTGCTGTCGTAACCCGTGTAGGCCACATGGCGGCCATCGGGGCTCGGCACCGGATTGTTGTCGGGCCCGTTACGCTTCGTGAGCTGCACGATGCTGCCGGAGGCCACGTCCACCTTGTAGATGTCGCTCTGGCGCCACGAGTACTCGGCGTCGCTCACCCGATTGCTGGTGAACAGCAGCGCCTTGCCGTCGGGCGTCCAGGTGTTGCCGTTGGCGGGCCAGTCACCCGTGGTGACCTGACGCGGCGTGCCGCCATCGGCGGGCACCGTGAAGAGCTGGCGCACGCCATTCTCGAGGAAGCCCTGCCGATCGGCGCGGTAGCGCACCTTGGTGACCACACGCGGCGGCTCCACCCACTTGGCGCCGCGCGGCGCGGCGGGCATGGGAATGCGCCACTGTTCGTTGTCGCGCACCAGCATGCCGAACGCGAGCGTCTTGCCGTCGGGGCTCCACTCCACGTCGCTGGGTGATTCGGTGAGTCGCGTGATCTGCGTGGTGGCGCCCTCGGCGTCCATGTAGCGCACCCAGATCTGGGCGCCGCCGGGTTCACCGGGCGCAACGAACACGATGCGCGAGCCATCGGGACTCCAGCGCGCATTGGAGCCCTTCACGAGGAAGCGGTTGCGGGTGCCGTCGGCGTTCATGATCCACACCGACGACTCGCGACGATCGTTCAGCTGATCGATCCAGGTGCGCGTGTAGAGCACCTGTTTGCCGTCGGGTGAGAGGGCCGGTGCGGACACGTCCTCCCAGTTGAAGTAGTCGTGGATGGTGAGCCGGTCGCGGAGGGCGTTCGCGGATTGCGCGGACGCAAGGCGAGGGGCGACGGCCGGGACGAGGAGGGTGGCGACGAGGAGGGCGCGTCGCCACGGGATGCGATGGCGCATCACTGGCTGCATCTGGTGCTCCTGAGGGAAGGTGGAACCCCTAGAGGATATCATCCGACACGCGTGAGTGCGAATGGAACGCCATCGTCATGTCCGGCGGGCGTCACGTCGCGGCGGCATCTCGGCATGGCCTCGGAAGCACCGGGCAAGAAAAAACCCCGTACCGGTTGGCACGAGGCGGCGGCAACACACGAGACGTCCTGCGCTAGGGCAGGGAATCGGCCATGGCCAGCAGACTGTCACGCAGGGCCAGCGTGGAGCTGTCCACCAGTCGCCGCACACCCTGCCACTGGCGGATCAGCGGATTGCGCTTGGTGATGGGCGTTTCGATGACCCGACGCTGTGAGGTGCTGGCGTGAATCATCTTGCCGTCGCCCACGTAAATGCCCACGTGGGAGATGCGCTTGCCGCGGCCAAACGTGAGCACATCACCCGGCTTGAGCGCGGCCACGTCCTTGGGCACCTCGGTGCCGACCTTGGCCTGCCCCTGCGCCGTACGCGGCAGCACCATGTCGACGACGCTCATGGCGTAGCGCACGAGGCCACTGCAGTCGAGCCCCACACCGGGCTTGCTGCCCCCGAGCTTGTAGCGCGTGCCCAGAGACGAGCGCGCCTTGGCGACAATGCTGTCGCGCATCTTCTCGGCCGAGGCGCTGAAAGCCGCAAAGGGCTTGCGCGACTCGAGCGTGCTGGCATCCTGCGCAGAAACCGTCGGTGCCACGACAGCCGACGCGGCCACGCAGGCAGCGACGAGCACAGGCACACAGTGACGGCGGAGCAGGGGCACGAGGGGCGGGTTGGAGACGGTCGCGGTGGGAGGGCGATCGGAGCCGACGCGGGAAACTAGTTCGGAGTCGGGGCTCGCACCAGCCTCGGCCGTCACGCTGCGGGAAACGTTCGGGCCAGCCTGGCCGGTCAGCGAATGCCGAGGGTCTTGTGGGTCTGGACCGAGAGGCGCCAGCGTGGATGCGCCAGGCAGTAGGCCAGCGCCGCTCTGGTGTTGGCCGCCTGCTCGGGGCCGTCCATGGGCTGGAGCAGGAAGTGCTGGAAGTCGAGACCGGTGAAGCGCTCCGGCGGCGCCTTGTCCTGCGGATAGACCAACTTGAGCTCATGGCCCGAGGTCAGCACCAGCGGCGCGTCGGCCTTGGGGCTCACGCAGATCCAGTCGAGGCCGGGCGGGGCGGGCTGTGTACCGTTGGTTTCCACCGCCACCTCGAAGCCGGCCGCGTGCAAGGCGTCCACCGCCGCCGCATCCAGCTGAAGCAGGGGCTCGCCACCGGTGCACACCACGAAGGGGCGCACGTCGGCCGGCGCGTCAGCCGGCCAGCGGGACTTCACGAAGGCCGCCAGCGCCTCGGCGGTGGCAAACTTGCCGCCGTCAGGCCCGACACCCACAAAATCGGTGTCGCAGAACGTGCAGACGGCCGACGCGCGGTCGGCCTCACGTCCCGTCCACAGATTGCAGCCGGCGAAGCGACAGAACACCGCCGCCCGGCCAGCGTTCACGCCCTCGCCCTGCAGCGTGTAGAAGCACTCCTTGACCGTGTATGCCATGGGGGCGGCGCTCAGCGGTCGGCGTAGGCGATGGGGTCGGCCGACCCCGCCTCGGCGAAGCCGCGCAGACGCAGCTGGCAGGCGTCGCAGTGGCCGCAGGCCGTGCCATTCGGCGCGGGGTCATAGCAGCTGGTGGTGAGGCTGTAGTCCACACCCAGCTCGCGGCCCAGGGCCACAATCTGCGCCTTGGTGAGGTGCTGCAGCGGCGCATGGATGCGCAGACGCTGTCCGCCCTGCACGCCGGCGGCGGTGGCCAGATTGGCCATGGTCTCGAACGCGGCCACGTACTCCGGCCGGCAATCCGGGTAGCCGGAATAGTCCAGCGCGTTCACCCCGATGAAGATGGCGTCCGCCCCCAGCACCTCCGCCCAGGCGAGGGCGAAGGACAGAAAGATTGTATTGCGGGCCGGCACATAGGTGACCGGAATGGCGTCACTGGCCTCCTGAGCGGACGGTGACACGTCCCGATCCTTGGGCACCTCCACGTCGGCCGTGAGGGCCGAGCCGCCCCAGAGGCGGAGATCGATGTCCACCACGACGTGCCGGGCCACGCCCTGGGCGGCGGCCACGCGGCGCGCGGCGTCGATTTCAACCAGATGGCGCTGGCCATAGCGGAAGGTCATGGCGTAGGGCGTGTAGCCCTCACGGCGCGCCACGGCGAGCGCGGTGGCCGAATCGAGGCCGCCCGACAGGAGCACCACGGCCGGCGGGCCGTCATTGGGCGAACCGCCAGCTGGCTGGTCGGGAGGCGAAGAGCGGAGCGTGGACATGATCCGGCAAAGATAACCGATCCGGAGGGTTCACCCGGGGGGAGTTCAGTTCCGCTCGGCGAGGCTCCAGCTTGCAGGCATGTTCGACTGGCTCAGCGACCCGCAGGCGTGGATTTCCCTGCTCACGCTGTCGGTGCTCGAGATCGTTCTCGGCATCGACAACATCATTTTCATCTCGATTCTGGCCGGCAAGCTGCCGCCGGCCGAGCAGCCGCGTGCGCGGTCGCTCGGGTTGGCCGGCGCGTTCGTCTCGCGCATTCTGCTGCTGTTGTCCATCACCTGGGTCATGCAGCTCACGCGTCCGCTGTTCGGGTTGTTGGGGCGCGAGTTTTCGGGGCGTGATCTCATCCTGCTGCTGGGCGGCCTGTTTCTGATCGGCAAGGCGACACTCGAGATTCATCACAAGCTCGAGGGGCCCGACGAGCACACCGAGCAGGCGGCCAAGGCGCGCAACACGCTCTGGGCCACCGTGGCACAGATCATGGTGCTGGACATCGTGTTTTCGCTGGACTCGGTGATCACGGCCGTTGGCATGGCCGACGAGGTGAGCATCATGGTGCTGGCCAATGTGGTGGCGCTGGCCGTGATGCTGTTTGCCGCGGGCTCCATCAGCGCCTTCGTGGACAAGCACCCCACGGTGAAGATGCTCGCGCTGGCCTTCCTCGTGCTCATTGGCACGAACCTCGTCGCGGAAGGCCTGGGACAGCACATTCCCAAGGGCTACACCTATTTCGCGATGGCGTTTTCGGTGGCGGTGGAGATGCTCAACATCCGCGTGCGGCGCCGGGCCTGAGGCCCGCCGCCGCGTTGGCCTGACTCTTGCCCTCAAGATGGGCGACCCTTTTTCCCGGAGTGCCTGCATGACGTCTGTCTTCGTCACATCCCGTCGCCTGCTGGCGACGCTCGTATTGTCCGTCACCGTGGCCGGCGAGGCCGTGGCCCAGTCGTCCGGCAACAGCGGCCCGGCCGCCGTGGGCGCAACTCTCACGCCCTATGCGGGGTACCTGATCACCGGCAACTGGTACGACGGTCCGGTGGGAACGAGCATCAGCACCACCAACGCGCCCACGGTGGGCGTGCAGGGCAGCATTCCGCTGGCCCGTGGTCTGTCCCTGGTGGGCAACCTCGCCTATGCCTCGGGCGACCTGCGCATCGGGTTGCCCCTGCTGGGCGGTGTCAACGTGGGCAGTGCCACGACCTGGATGTACGACGTGGGGCTCGAGCTCGGTGGCCTGGGGGGCACCACGCGTGGTTTTGCGCCGTTCATCCAGGGTGGCATTGGCGGCATGACCAACGACATCAGCGTGAGTGTGCTCGACACCCGCTCCACCAGCGTGGCCTATACGCTGGGTGGCGGCTTGGATGTGGGTATCACGCCGGGTATCACGCTGCGTCTGCAGGCCAAGGATTACATCAGCCGTTTCAACTCCGAGGATGCCGTGGGTTTCCGGGCCGAAGGCAACCTCGCGCACAACCTCGCGCTTACGGCGGGCATTCGCTTCGTATTCTGACCTCGTAGTCATGTCGGGGCGGACACGTGTGATGTCGGCCGGAGCGATCGCGTGCTAGACTACGCGATCGTCTGATCCTCCAGCTGAGCATTGCCGTGTCCGCATTCCGTTTCTTCCCTCGTGGCCCGCAGGGGCCAGCTCCGCGGTGGCCGCTTGCGGCTCTCGCGCTTGCCGTCGCGACCCTCGCCGGCGGCTTGCCCGTGTCCACGCTGCCGGCCCAGTCCAGTGGCCAGGGCAATGCGGCCGGCGCCGCCTCGGTCCTGTCCGATACGGCACGCAGTGTGCGCGCGGGGGTGGACCCGCTGCGTGGCAACGTGGGCGCGCTCAGTGCGCTGAGTGCACAGGCGCGCTCACAGCAGGATGCGTTCGAGCGCAATCACCGGCTCGGGCTGCGTTTCTACAATGGCGGAGCCGACGCGAGCTGCGAGGTACCGCTGGGCCGCATCTGCTACTGGAACAACAACGGCGACGTACCGCCGCCGGCCGAGCGCAACGATGCGAAGATCGAACGCGAGCAACTGCTGGATCTGCTCGCGCGGGCGCAGAGTGCCGACCCCAAGGATGACTGGGTGAACGGCATGCGCGTGCGCTATGCCATTGAGGGGCAGAAGCCGGAGCTGGCGGTGGAGGCGGCGCGCGCCTGCGGCGGCACGAGCTGGTGGTGCGACGCCCTGCAGGGACTGGCGCTGCACAATGCCAACCTGCACCGCGAGGCGCAGGCAGCGTTTGAGCGGGCGTTGTCGGCCATGCCGGCGGCGCAGCGCTGCGAGTGGACCGATCTCACGCCGTGGCTGGATCCGTCTACGCATGCAGCCTACAAGGCCATGAGCTGCGACGCGCGCGCCTCGTACAACACGCGCGTGCTGCGTCTGGCGCAGCCGCTCTGGATGCTGCCGGGCAATGATGCGGCCAGTGAGTGGTATGCGCGGCACACCATGTCGCGCATTCATTCGCTGGGCCGCATTCCCTACGATCTGCAGTGGGGCGATGACCTGCTCGAGTCGCAGCTGCGTTACGGCTGGCCGATGTCCTGGTCGGTGCAGAATGGTGGCGTGGCCGATCCGCGACCGCCGCAGGTCATCGGTCATGAGCCGACACCGAGCTACGACTTCATGCCCGTGCCGGCCGTGATCGAGAATCCGCTGGCGGCCAAGGAGGAGTCGTGGGAGCCCAAGCGTCGCAAGGCGCGCATGCGCTACGCCACGCGATACGCGGCGGGGTACGGTGAGCTGCCGCATCAGTTCGCGCGCTTCAAGCGCGGGGACACGACGCTGGTGGCCGGTGGCTTCCGTCTCATGCGCGAGCTCGAAATGGGGCGCGCGCCGTATAACGCCGGCCTGACGCTCGACGCACTCAATGGGCAGACGCCGGTGCAGGTCACCAAGGACGATGCCGGCGCCAATCGCGCGCTGCTCGCGCCCATGACCGCGCCCATGCTGGCCAGTCTCGAAGTGCTCGCGCCCACCGGCAAGCGGGCCGCGCGGGTGCGTGCGGCCGTGCAGCCGCTGCCCGCAGACACGCGCCTTTCGGACTTCCTGCTGCTGCAGCGTGGTGATCCGTCGCTCACCCCGAGCCTCGAGCGCAATGCCGAGCAGGCCTATGGGTCGCGCGATGTGGTCGGCGGTACGCAGATCGGCCTGTACTGGGAGATGTACCGTCCGGCCAGCCCGCAGGCACCACTGCAGGTGTCCGTGCGGGCCACACGACTGGGCGCGAGTTTCATGCAGCGTCTGGGCAGCAGCATCGGCTTGTCCAAGGCCCTGCAGCCGATCTCCATCAAGTACAACGACAACGGGCGGCCCGATGGCGGGGCGGGGCGCAGCCTGACGCTCAATTTCCCGAGTGTGCCGGAGGGCGATTACCGGCTCACGCTGGTCGTGAGTGGATCGGGGATCACCGACAGCACGACGCAGACCATTCGCGTGAGGTCGGGGAGGTAGGCACACCTCTCACCTCTCGTTTCGCATTTCAGACTTCAGATGTCTGATGTCCGAGATGTGAGGTGGGAGGATGAGACTGAAATAGATGATTGCGATGTGAGCAACCAATGAGATGGGAATCCCGATCGTATGCGGAGGGGACTGCGGTCGGGGTCGGGTCGCGGTCCAGGTCGGGGTCGGGTCGCGGTCCAGGTCGGGGTCGGGGTCGGGTCGGGGTCAAGGTCAAGGTGCCCCCCTCGCGATAGTCCCGGTCGGCGCCCAGCCGCCCACGATCGCATCTCTCACATCATTCGTTGCTCACATCCCAATCATCTATTTCTGTCCCATCTCCCACCATCTCACATCTCATCCTCTCCCCATCTCACCTCTCAAGGGAGCGAGAGGATTTGACGAGGACAATGCCTACGGGTGCGCCGTAGTCATCGTTCGAGATGGGCAGGCCCGGCGGCGCCATCCATTGGCCTCCGTCCGCGCGCACCATGAGGCGGTGGGTTCCCGGCGCGAGCTTGAGCTCGGCGCGCCAGCGTCCGCTGGGATGCCGCTTGAGCTGCGTCACGGTCCAGGCCGTGGCATCGCCCATCAGCTCCACGCTTTCCGCACGCGGCGCATCAACAAGCAGCACGACGCGCAGCGTGTCACCCGCGCCCTCGCCGGCAGCGGTTCCGGACTCGAGCGAGGCGCTGTCCACACCCGTCGTTGACGCCGCCACGGTGACGCCACGCAGACTGGCGGCATCCACGCGGCCGAGGGTGCGGGCCTCGAAGGACAAAATGCCGTTGGGCGTGCCCGCATGATCGTCCCGCCAAGGCAGACGCGAAATGCGCACACCGATGCCCACAATGGGCGAGAAACCGCGACGCGGTCGGTCACTGAGGTCATCGCGCAGCGACGTGCCGCCCACCGTGGCCGCATTGGACGCCGCCGACCCCACCAGCGACAGCCAACCCGTCACCGGCTGCACCACGGCCACCGAGGCCACTGTGGGCACCGCCTGGGGACGCGGCGCGAGCGCGTCGCGACTGATCCAGGTCGCCACCGGCGCCGTCACCGACACCAGCCAGCCCGTGGCACCGGTCTGGAAGCCCATCGAGGCAATGCCCGTGGCCAGATCGCGCCGCTGCACGGTGCGCAAAGTGCGACTGCTCACCATGCGTCCCGCATCGTTCGGCAAGCCCGCCATCTGATCAGGCTCGTCCACCGTGATGGTCTGCGTGGTCATGCGACTGGCGCGCTCGAGCGACATGCCGAAGGCCAGTTCGACACCGGCGTAGCGCGTGATGAGCCCCGCCTCCGCCCGCCCAACGCGACCCACGTCCACACGCCGCGAAATGGTGGTGTCGGCGCCGCGATCATCGAGGCCGCCCGAGGCCTGTACCACCGGCAAACCGCCAAGCCGCCCCGGTGCGCCGTCCAGCGAGCCATGGCCAAAGGACACCGCGCCCCAGACCCGCTGTTCGCCAAACCGTGCACGCGCGCGCAAGGCCAGCGTGCCCTGCGTTGCCTCATGACTGCTCATGGCATCGCGCAGGCTCGCATTGCCGCTGGCGAGGGCCGTGAACTTGACTCGACCGAGACGCCCGATGGGCTGCGTGGCGCCCAGCCACACGTCGTTGCGCTGCGACAGGGCGCTGCCGCTGCCGTCAGGCAGCAGGGCGACGCCGAGGAGCGAGAAGCTGGCCGTTTCCGTGACGCTGCCGATGTTGGCCGACGGCGCGATGGGCGACTCGGTCCGCGATTGCGCCATGAGCGCACGCCCGCCCGCCAGCGAGGCCAGCGCCGCCGAAAGGGCGCAGGGCACCGCCCAACGGTGACTCCGGGAACTACGACTCGACGGAGCCGGAGTCCCAGGCCACGGACGCTGCGTCGCACGAAGGGGTCGGCGGGCGATCGTCACGGGTCAGGTGGGCGAATCGGCTTGCGATCCGTCGTCGCAGGTGTGGACGGCGAAGCGCCAGGCGGGATCGTTCCTCGAACATAGCGATTGAGGGCCTCGAGGGCCATACCGGGGCCACGCTGCGCGTTCTTGGCGACGAGTGCCTGAAGACCGAGCAGCGCTTCGTCCCCCTTGGGCAGCGGGGACAGCGCATTCACGGCGTCTCGGGCATTGGGACGAGGCACGCCGCGGCTCACGAGATCCGTGAGCACGACCAGGGCAATTTCGGTGGAGCCACGCGGGTTGTTGCGGCGCACGGACTGCAGCGTGGCCTCATCAATGCCCGCACGCAGGGCGGCCGCGCCGGCGGCCAGTTCGTCGGGTGAACTCGTGGGCCCGAGCGTCTCGCGTGCCGAGTTGAGGGCGGCGGCGAATTCACGCACGGTGCGCAGGATACGCTCGCTGCTCATGCGACGCGCCGCCCCTTCAAGCGCACGATTGATGAGCGGCCGCGTTGGCAGGCCCATGTCGCGCGCGTCCTCGAACAGGCCGCGCAGGGTGTTGGCCGTGAGTGAGTCGAAACGGCTTTCGTCGAACTGAATCTGTGCACGGCTTTGCAGCGCGACCTGCGAGGCCGCAGCCTGCGTGGTCGCGGGCAACACCGGCGACGCGCTGGCACGCAGCGTGTCCGGCCGTGCCTGGGCGCCCAGGGGCCGTGCGGCAACTGCCAGTGGTGCCCAGGCCAGCATCAGCATGGGCAGCCTCGCCGACAGTCGCCAGCTCAGACTCCTGTGCTCCCGTTTCAACGCGCAGCCTCGTCGACGATCACGGCGTTGGTGGGGCCAAACCCGGCATCCGGCACCTGTGGCGCCAGCGGATCGACCAGCCACTGCTGACCGTCGACGACAAAGGCATAGGTGTGCCGACCCGGCTCAAGCGGCACCCGGGCCGACCAGGTGCCATCGGCCGCCTGCTGCACCATGGGCGTGGCCTGCTCGTCCCAGCCATTGAAGTCGCCCACCAGCGAGACTTCACGCGCCGTTGCGGGCAGGCGCAGCTCAAAACGCACCGTTCCGTCGCCCACCGCACGCGTGCTGCCCTCAAGCGTGTGCGCCGAGCCGGCAACAAACGCGCTGTCGGCCTGGCGCTGACTGGCCTCGGGCCGCCAGGGGCGCACCACACTCACGACCAACACGGCCGCTGCCGCGGCGCCCCACCACCACTGCGGACGGGGCAGACGCCGAGTTCCCGGTTTGCCGCCACCACCGCCATGCTTCCGGCCTGCCTCGGCCAGTACGGCCCGGGCACAGTCTGCCGCCATGTGTGGCGTAGAGGCCGGCAGCGCCGCATACGACGCCCTGAGCCGCTGCGTGAGGCGCGTCTCCAATTCGGCGTCGACGCCGCTCTGATCATCGGGACCCGGGAAGGGCAAAGGCTGGTCAGCCATGACAGACCTCCCCGGTGGGCGCATTGCGACTCATGACGCCGGCCCCTCGAAGTCGCGGCCCAGCAGCGCCCGCAACCGCTCGCTGCCGCGCTTGACGCGCATCTTGAGCGCCGACTCGCCTGCGCCTGTCATGGCCGACATCTCGCCGTACTCCAGCCCTTCGGCGTACTTGAGCAGCAGCGCTTCCCGCTGCAACGGATCGAGCTGCGCCAGGGCCCGCAGCAACGCGGCATCTTCCACACCGACTGGCGTGGTCGATGTGGGCGCGGTCGCCGAATCGATGGCGGCGTCGTCCTGAATGAACCGGCGCGTGCGCCGGCCACGGGAGGTGAGGAAGTTGCGGCACTGGTTGGTCAGGATGCGGAACAGCCAACCGCGAAACTGATCGCGCTCGTCGTACCGCCCGATCGCGAGATAGGCCCGCAGAAAAGTGTCCTGAACCACGTCCTCCGCATCCGCCCGCTCTCCCAGCATGTGGTATGCGAACCGCCAGCACGCGTCGTGATAGCGCGAGACCAAAAGACCGAAGGCCTCCCCGTCACCGGCGCGCGTCCGGACGACCAGTTCCGCGTCCGTCATCACCAAGTCAACATCGCAGCCACGCCACTCGTCACAGTGGCTCGGCCGTCGGGCCGCTGGTGAACCGCGGCGGACCGGCTCGATGACAGCTGGTACCCCGCGGATGAAGCCAGGGTCATCCGCGCAGCGAAGCCAACACCTGGACCGCCATTACCGCCAGGAACAGCCCCATGCCCAGCCGGTTGACCCCGCCCAAACGCTGCATCACCGCCGGGGTGTCACTCATGCGGACATCCTGGGTCTCCGCAAATCGCCGGGCCGCGCGGGCGCGACGGAAGAGAAACCAGTTCGCTGTCCCGCCGGCGGCAATCGACAGAGAAATCCGCACCGCCGCGATGAGATTGACCACCGATTGATTCTCGGGCTTCATCATCTCATCGAGCGTCTGCGGCAACTCCATGTCGGGCCCGAGCAAGCGAATGGCCACGAGCGGCGCGAAAAAGAAGATCGCCCACTGCAGATAGAGCTTGCGATAGAGGAACCAGAGCGGGCCGAACAGGGCGGCGCTCCAATTCCAGGTTGGCACGAACTGCGGATCGTCGACGAACACCTGGAGCTTGCGTCGATATACCGACTCCCAGCGCGGGCCGATGAATGCGGCCAGCAGCGCTTCGTCGCGTGACGCCGCGGCCCCACCGGCCTGCGCCCAGCGTGGCAACTCGGGCGGTGGCGGCGCGGACTGGTTCTCCGGTCGGTCGGACGGGGAGTTGGACTCGGTCATCTCGGCTTCCGTTCAGGCGCCAGCGGCGGGCACATGCCGCACGCTCGGTTGCTGCTGCGACAGACAGTGCAGCGTGCCCAACCCCCACACGAGATCGACGGCATGAATGCCGATGACGTCGTGCTGCGGCAGCAGACTCGCGAGCGTGTTGAGCGCCACGCGATCGTTGCGGTCGTTGAAGGTCGGTACGAGACAAACCCCATTGCCGAGGTAGAAGTTCGCGTAGCTGGCCGGCAGGCGCGTGCCGTCCATGATGACCGGGCGCGGATAGGGCAAAGTGACGACACGAAGGGCTTCGCCGCGCGCGTCCGTCGCGCCTTCGAGTCGCCGCAGATTGTCCAGCGAGCGCGCGTGGTTCTCGTCGTCGGGGTTTTCCTCGTGCGCGAGCACCATTACCCCGGGCGCCACGAAACGCGCAATGTCGTCGATGTGCCCATGCGTATCGTCGCCGACACAGCCCTCACCCAGCCAGATGGTTTTGCTGATGCCGAGGTACTCGGCGAATGCGCGCTCGTAGTCGGCGCGGGTATAGCCGGGATTGCGCACCTGTACGTCGCTGAGCAACCACTCCTCAGTCACCAGCATGGTGCCGCGGCCATCAGTTTCGATGCCACCGCCTTCGAGCACGAGAGCTGCGCCGGTATCATGGCGCAGGGCCTGCACCATAGGCAGCCCCGACACACTGGCCATGCGCGCCGGTACTTCGCGGTCGAGCGCGAAGTTGTCGTACTTGGCCCAGGCGTTGAAGTCCCAGCGGATCCACTCGACGGTGCCGTCTGCCGTATGCACGGCCGTTGCCCCCGAATCACGCAACCACACGCGATCGGTGGGCTGCACATGCAGGCGATATCGGGACGCGTCCACGTCGTGCATGGTGAGTGCACTGCGCGCCTCGTCGGCGACCTCATCGCTGTGGCAGAGAATCTCCACACGTTCGTAGGGCGCGAGTGCGCGCACGATTTCCGCGTACACCCACGGAATGGGCGCGAACTTGCCCGGCCAGTCGGGCTCGTGGTGCGGCCAGCCAATCCAGGTGGCGTCGTGACGCTCCCACTCCGCGGGCATACGACGCGCGGGCACGGCCTGGGCCCGCGCCGCGGTCCCGGCCGCCTGCGCCGCCGTGATCGCGGCGTTGGCGGCGATCACCGCCGCGCTGGCGGCAATGCTGGCCGCTGTGCTCACGACGGCCCCATCCAACGGTTGAGAATGGGACCATACGCGTCGATGCGCCGGTCACGCAGGAAGGGCCAGTTGCGCCGCGTCTCCTCGATGAGGCTCAGGTCGCACTGGGCCACGAGAATGGCCGGCTCGGTCCCGGCCTGCTCGAGGTAACGGCCAAACGGATCGCAGATGAACGACTGCCCGAAGAACTCGAGCCCGTCGGTGCCCGGCTCGGGCTCGAAGCCCACACGATTGGGCGAGGCCACGAAGACGCCGTTGGCGATGGCGTGTGCGCGCTGCGCGGTACGCCACGCATCAACCTGCGCGTCGCCGAATGTGGCCTTCTCCGCGGGATGCCAGCCGATGGCCGTGGGATAGAACAGCACCTGCGCCCCGAGCAGCGCCGTGATGCGCGCGCCTTCGGGATACCACTGATCCCAGCAGATGAGCACACCGATGTCAGCGTAGCGCGTACGCCAGACACGGAAGCCGTTGTAGCCCGGATGCCGCTCGTGCCGCTGGTCACCCGTCAGGTCACCGGGCGCGAAGTAGTACTTCTCCTCGAAGAGCGGGTCGTGCGGGATGTGCATCTTGCGATACGTGCCCAGTACGCTGCCGTCGGCATCGATGACGGTGGCCGAGTTGCGGTAGAGGCCCGGGGCCTCGCGCTCGTAGTACGGCACGACGATGACGATGGCGAGCTCCTTCGCCAACGCCTGAAAGGTGTGCACGATGGGACCGTCGGCCGGCTCGGCAATGTCAAACCGCTCCGGACGCACCGTCTTGCAGAAGTACGGCGCGTTGAAGAGTTCCTGCAGGCAGATGATCTGCGCACCACGCGCCGCGGCTTCCCGCACGCGTGTTACGGCCTTGGCCACATTGGCGGCCAGATCGTCGGACGCGGTGTCCTGCACGATCCCGATGGTGACGATGTTGGGCATGCGATAAAGATAGCCAAACTCGTGAGGCGAAACGCTCACTCAGGACCCGGAACTCGAACTCAAAACCCGGAACTGATCGGTTTCGGGTTCTGGGTTCAAGTTCCGGGTTGCGAGTTGCCCTGGTGGCTACTTCCTGCTCTTTTTCGCCGGCTCGGGATCCAGCAGCGGCTGCAGGTAGCCGAGCAGGGCCCGGCGCAGGTCATCCAGCATGGCTTTGCGGTCAGCGGCCACGCTGGTCCGTCCGCGCTGGGCGAGAATGGCCTGACCGATGGTCGCGGTCATGAGCGCCGCGCGCCGCCGGTCACGCGCTGGCAGGCGGGGATTGCGCGTGGCAAACAGCACGTCGAGCCGATCCACGAAGGACTCGAAGAGCTGCGCCCGGAGGCGCGCGGGCGCAGCGCCCGTGGCACCGGGCGGCGCGTCGTGACTGGCGAAGACCCGACGAAACGCGGGCGTGCGGTCATGGAAATCGGCGAGCGGTCGTACGACCCGATCGATGAGGCGCTCGAGCGGCAGTTCCAGCGGGTCGAGCGGGAGCGCGCGCTCGTGGATGGCGCGCATCTCGTCGGCGTAGCGCAGCGCCAACGCCGCGAGCACGGCATCACGATTGGGGAAGAACTGATACAGCGAGCCCTTGGCCGTCTTGGCTTCGGCGGCGATGGCCTCGGCGGTGGCCGCTTCAATGCCATCGCGGGCAATGACCGTGGCCGCTGCCTCGAGCAGCAGTTCCACGCGGCGCTGGCCACGGGACTGACGTGGGCGCCGCCGATACGCGTCGTCGGCGAGCGCGCTCAATTCCGCGCTGCGATCGCTGCTTTCGGGCGGGTCGAGCAGGTCGGACGCATCGGGCGGCGCGAGCTGTTCGACGGCCTCATCGGGATCGGGCGCGGCGGCGGGAGCCGGCGAGCTACGGCGCTTGGCGGGCATCCCGAGAGGATACCGACGGGAACGGATGTTGACAACGCGCGCGGGTCCGATGGTGGACCGGTCCGCGCGCGCTCACATGCGGTGCGCTGCAGTCACTCGGTCAGTGGGTCACTCGGTCACGAGCAGCGCCACGACATCCATCACGTTGGTGCCCGTGGGCCCGGTGCGCAGCAGGGCGTCGGCGGCGTCGAGGGCGAGATAGGAGCGACCGGTCGCCAGATCGGTTTCCGGCGCGCGACCGTGACGACGGGCCAAGCCGGGCGTCGCGGCGTCTGTAATGGCCCCGGCCGCATCGGTGGGACCATCGCGGCCGTCCGTGCCGGCGGCCAGCACGCGCACGCGCCATGCGTCGGCGTGGCCACGCTGCGTCGCAGCCTCGAGTGCCAGGGCCGCCGACAATGCCAGCACCTGCATGCGCCCGCCCTTGAGCGGTTCGTCAGCGGCCGACGGCCGGCGCGGCAGGGCGAAGCCTTCGGCGCGCGCGACGGCGTCATCCGCATCCAGTCGCGCGTCGTCGTCTTCTCCGAATTCCATGGCGCGCGCCATCGTGGCGTGCAGATCCACCACGGGCTCACCGCCGGCGAGCAACACGGCGCGGCTTCCACGCGGCGTCTGGCGGGCGAGCGCGATCGCGCGCTGTGCCAGCACCTCACCCAGCAGCGCGGCATCCCCTTCGAGCGGCGTGTCATCCACCATCACCGATGTCACCGCATGCTGTGACGCAGCGCGTGACGCTTCGGCCACGGCCAGCGCATTGCGCGCCACAATGCGGTACGAGGTGTGCGCGAAGGCCGGGTGTGTTGCAGGCGGTACGGCAGGCGGTGTGCCGCTTCCGGCGAGCCCCAGCACGGTGGACATCTCGCGCTGCAGTCGACTGCGGAGATCGTGCGCGTCGAGCACCGCGAGAAAGGTCGCGTCGTCGAAGGGATCGGGGGTGCAAGGGCCCGAACCGATCACGGCCTCGTCGTCGCCAATGACATCGCTGATGGCAAAGGTGGCAATGTGCGCGGCACCACGCTGATGTAGTGCCGTGGCCAGCCGGCCGGCACCAAAACGCAGCACGCGGCGGCGGATGGCGTTCATCTCGTGAATGGCCAGTCCACCTTCGAGCAGCGTCTGTGCCAGATTGGCGACAAGCGCCTGCGCCGCGGCGGCGTCACCGGCCGCCTGCGAGAGTGCGGGGATGGGGGCCGCGCAGAGGGCGGTCGTGCCACCGGAGAGCAGCACGAGCACCACGTCGTTGGTGGCGACATCGGCGATGGCGTCTTCGAGTGCTTCGGCTGCAGCGAGTGATGCCGGGCCGGGTACCGGGTGGTCACCCAGTGCCACACGAATCCCCGCCGTCGGCACCCATGTGTCGGGCAGCGCATGGCTCACCAGCGCACCGCCGGTCGGCGTTATACCGCGTGCGTCCAGCGCGGCCACGGCGCCCTGCAGCATGGCCGGCGCGGCCTTGCCGAGGGCCAGGACATGTACACGAACGCCGGGAGCCATGCCGTGTTCGTCGCACCACACCGACACGGCGCCCCGCGTGCGCTCAAACGGCGCCGCGCCCTGCACCGCGGCCTCATAGAGAGCCGAGAGCAGGGCGCGGTGTGTATCGACCGAGGGTCGAACGCTCACCTTACTTGCTGGCGGTGGCCTTGCTCACCGCGGAGCCCAGCTCGGTGTACGCGTCGGCGGCCATCTGGTTGAACGGGGTCGTGATGTACGCAATGCGGCCCGTGGGGTCGATGACGTACAGGTGTCGCGAATGGAAGCCCGTGCCCTTGTTGGCGCCGTAGGCCACACCCACCGCACGCGCGGTGTCGGCGGCGAAGCGGAAGGGGAACTTGGCATCATTGGCCCAGGAGACCAGTGCCGAGTCCGGGTCGGTGCTCACGCCAACGAGCGTGACCTTGCTGCCGCCCTTGAACAGCTCGGCGTAGCGGTCCCGGTACGACTCCATCTGCACGGTGCAGCCGCGCGTGCGCGCCTTGGGAAAGAATGCCAGCACCACCGTTTCGCCGCGGTGCTCGGAGAGCTTGAACGGCTTGGCCTCAACGCCCTTGGCGGTGACGGTCTGCACGGTGAAGTCGGGCGCCATGTCGCCGACCTTGAGCGTGGTCTGCGCGCCGGCAAGGGCTGGCAGCAGGCCAAAGGCGGCGGCGAAGGCCGCGGTGCGGGCCGCGACACGCGAACGAACGGACATCAGGAACTCCTGGCAGGGTGAAATGAAGGGAGACCGACGCAACAGGAACGCTAGTGTGCTGCGGGACCTGTCGCCAACCCGGGACGCCCGGTGACTCCCTCGGAGGACAATACCCCGCAGAGTTCTGTGGTTTCCGACACCAAAACGGCCGATTCGTGCTGGCACGGCGTCTGCAACGTGAGGTGGGTGAGGACGGCGCATGAAGCCCGTCACCTGTCCCGGAGATCCCATGCTGGCTGCCACGACCGTTTCGATGCCCCAGGTTCAGACACGTACTCGTCTGCGCCGGGCGGTGTTTCCTGTGCTGATTCCCGTGGCCTTCGCAGTCCTGACGGCCTGTGGGGGGAGCGAACGCGGCGTCGATGCACAGATGCAGGCGGATCTTCAGGCCGCCTCGCAGGCGGCGCCCATGCGCGGTCAGTACATGTCGCCCATGGAAATGGGGTACGGCGCCGGGTACGCGCCGGCGCCGGGGTATGGCGCCTACGGTTACCCGCAGCCCTATGGGCAGCCGTACGGCGCGTATCCGCCAGCCAGCTATCCGGCGGCCGCCTATCCGCAGGCGCCGCAGCGGGTGGTGTATGCCCCGGCTCCTGCGCCAGCGCGGCGCAGCGGCAGTTCGGGTACCGGCGGCGGGACGGGCAGGGGCGCCGTGCAGGAGCAACGCAACACGCAGAAGGGCGCCATCATCGGCGCGGCCACCGGCGCGGCCATTGGCGTGGCCACGTCACGTGATCGGGTGAAGGGTGCGGCTATCGGGGCACTGGGGGGTGCCGTGCTTGGTGGCGTGATCGGCCATCAGGTGAAGACGCCGCGCTGAATCGATTGGCAGCAAGCAGCGTCGTGCAGCACCTGCTGAACGCCACTGTGCGCTGCGACCCAACACAACACGAACGGTCGGCAACTTTCCAAGCGGTTGCCGTGTCCGAGAGAGAGAGGGGTAGGACGGTCTGATCGCTTCGTGGAGGGGGCGGGATGACAACAGGAACACCCGTCGTGGCGCCAGATCGCCGCGGCGGGTGTTGCTGTATGCGCTGCGGTTGTCTCGCCCTATGTCGTTTGCCCCACGCGTCAGCCGTACACCGTGAGCGCAGCGGGCAGGACGGACACCGCGATCTCGCCGGACGGGGCATCGTACAACTCGCCATCGGCTTCGAAACGCAGCGGCGTGCGGTCATCGCCACGGAGAACGAATGCGCTGCGCTGACGGCTTGTAACCGCTGGATGTTGCAAGTGCCGCCCAAGTACGGCGAGTCCGAGCACCGCCGGCCGCTGCCAGCGCGCGACCTCGCCAATCGCCACAGCGTGCAGTTGCCCGTTGTCGAGTCGCGCGCCAGGCGCAATGCGGAAGGCCCCACCAAACACGTGGCCGTTGGCGAACACCACCATCAGGTGACGCTGCCTGGGGGCGTCGTCGAGCTGGAGATCGAGGCCGCGAAAGCCCCGCAGCGCCGTCAGGGCGGTGACTACGTACGCGGCTGTCCCCCGCCAGATGGACGGCCGCTGCATGCGGGTGAGTACGTCCACGTCGAACCCGAGCCCGGCCGCGTTGCAGAACGGGACGTCGCCCATCATCCCCAAATCGATGCGACGCGTCTGGCCCCGATGAACCAATGCCGCGAGGGCCGCTACATCATGTGACGGCGTACCGAGTGATTTCACGAAGTCATTGCCCGTGCCGGCGGCGCACACGGCGAGCGGTGGAGTCGTGCGTCCCGCCCGAGCTGCGCGGTATAGCGCGGAGACTGCGTGATGCACGGCGCCGTCTCCACCCACCACCACCAGACCCTGTGCGCCATCGTCGAGCGCGCGGGTGACTTGCCGGGCTTCGTCGCCACGGCCCGTGGTGGTGTAGCGACGCACCGTGGCACCAGCGGCCAGCGCACGTTCCATGGCGTCGGCGCGCGGTGCCGCCCGCCCGCCACCGGCAGCGGGATTGACCAGCAGCGCAATCATGGTGTGGCGTGTGGCAGGTGGAGAGGGATGACGGGAACATCGAGGCGGCGCGCACCGGCCATGTGACGCCCTGCGCCTCGGGCGACATGTCCAAGATGAAATACGCGTGAGATGGTGGCGCAGGTCACGGACAATTGGCAAGGGCCACCACACATTGTGAGGGTCTTCAACACGGAGTACACCATGCGAGTCATGCGAACTTTTCTTGCGCTGGCGGCGACGGCCGCGCTGGCTGCCTGCGGCAGCGACAACACGGGCCCCAACGCGTCGGGCGACGTCGGCATCGGCTTTCAACTGGCCCAGTCATCCGGAGGCCGCGCCCTCACCGCTGATGGCATGATGGCCGCGCAGACGGCCGACGGCGTGGTGTCTGGCGCGGCGGTCAATGCCGAGCCCACCCCACTGGGTTTCCTCGTCACCCGCGGTGACGATGAGCTGCTCGTGACCAAGGCGCAGCTCGTCATCAAGAACGTCAAGCTCACGCGCGCGGGCGCCACCTGCCGCGATGATGACGATGACGACGATGATGATGATGACGATGATGATCGGCGACGGGACGATCGCTGCCCCACCGTGCATACCGGCCCGTATCTGGTGGATCTTGGCGTGACTGGTGAAGAGCGCGGGCGGCTGTCGGTGGATCTGCCCGAGGGCAACTACAGCGGCATTCGTTTTGACATTCACAAGGTGACCAGCAGCCGCTCCGACGATCTGGCCTTCCGTCAGGCCAATCCGGATTTCCGCGACATCAGCGTGCGGCTCGAAGGCAGCTACAACGGACAGCCGTTCGTGTTCGTGTCGGACGTGAATGCCAAGCTGGATGTGCCGCTCACCGCACCCGTCACCATTGGCGGTGATGTCACGAACGTCACGGTCACGCTGGATCTCGGTGCGTGGTTCGTGAACCCGGTCGGTGGTCTGTATGCACCGGCGCTGGCCAACACGCCGGGCCTCATTCGGGCTCGCGTGGAGAACAACATTCGCTTCGCGTTCAAGGCCTTCCGAGACAAGAATCGCGATGGGCGGGAAGACTGACGGTTCTGCGTGACTGAGGGCTGAAAACGAATCAGTTCCGGGTTTTGCGTTGAAGTTCCGGGTCATGAGTTCTTCAACTCACGACCCGGAACTTCAACCCAGAACCCGGAACTGATCTGTTTTCAGCGGTGCGACCCGTTACTTGCCAACGAGGCTGCGCAGCACGTACGGCAGAATGCCACCGTGGATGTAGTACTGCATTTCCTCCGGCGTATCGATGCGGCAACGTGCGCTGAAGGTCTTGACGCTGCCGTCAGCCGCGGTGGCCTTGACCGTGAGCGTGGCCCGCGGTGCGAGTGAGGCATCGAGGCCCACAATGTCGTAGGTCTCGAAGCCGGTCAGGCCCAGCGACTGCCGCGTTTCGGCGTTCACGAACTCGAGCGGCAGCACACCCATGCCCACGAGGTTCGAGCGATGAATGCGCTCGAAGCTCTCGGCAATGACCGCACGCACGCCGAGCAGCATGGTGCCCTTGGCCGCCCAGTCGCGCGAAGAGCCCGTGCCGTACTCCTTGCCGGCGATGACGATCTGCGACACACCGGCCGCCTGACGCGCCATCGACACATCGTAAATGGCTTCGGGCTCGGCGCCGGGCGCCGTAGCCGTCCACCAGCCTTCCTTGCCACCCGTCAGTTCGTTCTTGAGTCGGATGTTGGCGAAGGTGCCGCGCATCATGACTTCGTGATTGCCACGGCGTGCGCCGTAGGAGTTGAAGTCCTTCTTCTCCACGCCGAGCGACGTGAGGTACTTGCCGGCCGGGCTCGCGGCCGCGATGGAACCCGCGGGCGAGATGTGGTCGGTGGTAATGGAGTCGCCGAACATGCCAAGCACCTTGGCGCCGGTGATGGGGCGGATGCCCGGCGGCGTCATCGTCATGCCGGTGAAGTACGGCGGGTTCTGCACGTAGGTGCTGCTTGCGTCCCAGGCGTACTGATTGCCCGTGGGGGCCGCGATAGCCTGCCAGTGTTCGTCACCCTTGAACACATCGGCGTACTGCGTGGTGAACTGCTCGCGCTTGACGCTCTCGAGAATGGTGTGCTCGACTTCCTGCGGCGACGGCCAGATGTCACGCAGGAACACGGGGCCGTCGGTGCCGATGCCCAGCGGCTCGGTGGCCATGTCGATGTCCATGCGGCCAGCCAGCGCGTAGGCCACCACCAGCGGCGGCGACGCGAGGTAGTTGAAGCGCGTCTGCGGATTGACGCGGCCTTCGAAGTTGCGGTTGCCCGAAAGCACGGCCGCCACGTTGAGCTTGCCCGTATCGATGGCTTCGCTGATTTGTGTGGGCAGCGGACCCGAGTTGCCGATGCAGGTGGTGCAGCCGTAGCCCACCACATTGAAGCCAAGGGCGTTGAGCGAATCCATGAGATTCGCCTTGTGGAAGTACTCCGTGGCCACCTTGGAGCCGGGGGCCAGCGAGGTCTTGACCCAAGGCTTGGTCTTGAGGCCCTTGTTCACCGCGTTGCGCGCCAGCAAGCCAGCGGCGAGCATCACGCTCGGGTTGCTGGTGTTGGTGCAGCTCGTGATGGCGGCGATGACGACATGGCCGTGCTGCAGCTTGAACGACTGACCCTTGTAGTCGCAGGGTACCCCTTGGTCGGCTTCCACGTGTCCGCCTTCCGACACCATGGCCGCAGCGGCCGAACCGGCCGGCGCCGCCGCCACCGCCTGCGTGGCGAGCTGCGTGGCCAGCGCCTCGCGGAACATGGCCTTGCTCTCTGAGAGTGGCACACGATCCTGCGGACGCTTGGGGCCCGCGAGGCTTGGCACCACCGTGCTCAGGTCGAGTTCGAGCGTGTCGGTGAAGACGGGGTCGGGCGTGGCGTCAGTGCGGAAGAGCCCCTGCGCCTTGCAGTAGGCTTCGACCAGCGCGACCTGCTCGTCACTGCGGCCCGAGAGGCGCAGATACTTGAGCGTTTCGTCGTCGACGGGGAAGAAGCCCATGGTGGCGCCGTACTCGGGCGCCATGTTGGCGATGGTCGCGCGGTCGGCCAGTGCGAGGCTCGAGAGACCCGGGCCGTAGAACTCGACGAACTTGCCCACGACCTTCTTCTTGCGGAGCATCTCAGTGCAGGTGAGCACGAGGTCCGTGGCCGTGGCACCCGCGGGCAGCTTGCCGTGCAGCTTGAAGCCGATGACCTCGGGAATGAGCATGCTCACCGGCTGGCCCAGCATGGCCGCCTCGGCCTCGATGCCGCCCACACCCCAGCCCAGCACACCCAGGCCGTTGATCATGGTGGTGTGCGAGTCCGTGCCCACGAGCGAATCGCAGTAGGCCAGCGTCTCGCCGCCGTCCTGCGCGGTGAACACGACCTGCGCGAGGTACTCGAGATTGACCTGGTGGCAGATGCCCGTGCCCGGCGGAACCGCGCGGAAGTTGCGCAGCGCGGTCTGGCCCCACTTGAGGAACTGGTAGCGCTCGCGGTTGCGCTCGAACTCGAGTTCGGTGTTGAGCAGCAACGCGGCCTCGGTGCCGTATTCGTCCACCTGCACCGAGTGGTCGATGACCAGATCGACGGGCTGCAGCGGATTGATCCTGGTGGGATCGCCGCCGAGGGCCACCATGGCATCGCGCATGGCCGCGAGATCCACGACGCAGGGCACGCCGGTGAAGTCCTGCAGCAGCACACGGGCGGTGCGGAAGGCGATTTCCTTGTCCACGGGTGCCTTGACGTTCCAGCGCGCCAGCGCTTCGACGTCGGCCTGCTTGACGAAGGCGTTGTCCTCACCGCGCAGCATGTTCTCGAGCAGCACGCGCAGGGAGAAGGGCAGCGTGCGGGCCGTACTGCCGGCGAGGCCGTCGAGGGCATCGAGGCGGAAGTACGTGTACTGGCGGGCGCCCACCGTAAGCGTGGAGCGGGCGCCGAAGGAATTGGGGTGTGACATGAAGGGAGTGTCCTGCGCGGGCCGACCCCACGGGTGGCGCCACGCGTCCGGAACGGAGCCACTCATCGCGCCGCGACGCTGCCACTTGCAGCATCCGGTACCGACGAGGCTGCAGGGAATATCGGCCGGGGGACGGGCGACGGCCAGCCTTTGCGGCCCTGACGGGCTCAGGCTGACTGCGCCAGCCTTGCCCCGGCTTCGTCCCAGGTCTCGATGGGAGCCACGGTGATGGCCGATACGGGGCAGCAGCCCGCAAAGCCGCCGTCGGCTGGGGAGAACTCGTGCACGGGCAGCATGGGGTAGGCCTTGAGCTCCTCGTCGAGCGCCATGAGGTGGGGCGCGTGGGCCGCGCAGAGGCCGCAGCCGGTGCAGGCGGGCCGGTCCACCTCGATGCGCATGAGCCGACGCGGATAGATGCCGCCCGGGGCGCTCAGGGCATTGAGCAGGTGGCCAAGCGCCTCACGGGTGGCCGTGTAGCCCAGATCGAGCAGCTTTTCGATGTGCCGGAAGGAGAACCAGCCGATGTGCGAAACCGGCGGCCGCACGAGCAGCATGGGCGGCCCCTTCCAGGTCTCCAGCGTGGCCTGCTGCATTTCGTGCATCATCATCGTGGCGGCGCGCATGAAGATCGTGGCAAAGCCCTGCTCGGCCACGCCGGCGGCCAGCGGCACGTTGGCGATGCCCACGTCCACGGCAATGAGCGCGTCCACGTCGAGGCCCGCCACTTCGACCGGCAGATTGTCCATGGTGCCGCCGTCTATGCACACCCGGTCACCCACCACGCCGGGCGGGAAGAAGCCGGGCAGGGCACACGACGCATAGACGGCATCCCGCACCTTGACCTGTCGGAACCCCGGGCGTCCGAACACCACCGGGGTGCCACGCTCGAGGTCCACGGCCGCCACCAGCAGTTTGGTCTTGAGATCGTCAAAGCTGCCGTCAGCCACCAGCTCGTCACAGAGCGCGCGCAGCGGCCCCTCGAGGTAGATGGACCGCGACAACATGCGGTCCATGATCATGCCGACGTGATTGATGCGGAAGAGATCCTTGCGCTTGAAGGACAGCGCGCGCTCCTGCAGCACATCGGGCGTGACGCCACTGGCCGCGGCGGCGGCAATCATGGCGCCGATGCTGGTGCCGGCAAAGAGATGCGGCGTAATGCCCGCCTCGCGAATGGCGCGCAGCGCACCGATGTGGGCCATGCCCTTCAGCGCGCCGCCGCCCAGTACCACCCCAATGCGCGGCAGCGCCTGATGGATGCCGGTGCGGTCCATCGGGGTGCTGTCCACCGGTGCCTTGAACGGACTCACGCCTGCCTCTCCTGCCACGTCATACGGTCCACGTCAAACGGTGCACGTCATGCGGTCCACGATATGCGCTGTTCACCCACGGTTCATCTGTCACTGGTATCTTACACCCATGCGCGTGCTGCTGGTGGAAGACGACGAAACGCTGCGGGACAGCGCGGCGGCCTTCCTGCGTGCCAACGGGTTTGCGGTGGATCCGGTGGCCACGGGGAAGTTGGCGCGCGAGCTGGCGGCCGTCAGCCCATATGATGCCGTGGTGCTCGACCTGCGTCTGCCTGACGATGACGGGTTGGCCATCTGCACGGCGCTGCGTGCGCGCACGCCGGCGCCGCGCATCGTCATGGCCACGGCTCGCGATACGCTGGAGGATCGCGTGGCCGGGCTCGACCTCGGCGCCGACGACTATCTCGTCAAGCCGTATGCGCTGCGCGAACTGGTGGCGCGTCTGCGCGCGGTGCTGCGCCGCCCGGACAGTGACGCGCCCACAGTGCTGGTGGTGGGAGATCTGCACCTCGATCCTGCCACCCGGATGGTACGACGCGGCCGGCGCGACATCCCGCTGACCACCAAGGAGTTTGCCATTCTCCAGGTGCTCATGCGCGCGCCGGGTCGGGTGCTCACCCGCGAGTATCTGGGCGAGCACGCCTGGGACGACAATTTCGATCCCATGAGCAACGTGATCGACGTCTACATTGCGCGCCTGCGCCGCAAAGTGGACGCCGAGGGCGAGGTGCCGCTGCTGGAAACGGTACGCGGCACCGGGTATCGGCTCATGCTGCCTCCGCCGGAGTCCACACCTGGTGCGAACCGTGCCTGAGCGCGTGGGGCTTCGCTCCCGCATTCGCACCCGCTTCACGCTGCTCTATGCGGCCACGGTGCTGCTGTTGCTGCTGGTCGCGGCCACGGTCACGCGGCAGGCACTGCGCGCCACGCTGCAGCAGGAATTCGACGAATCGGTGCGCGCCTCGGCGGCCCTTGTGTCGCAGTTCTTCCGCACCGAAATCGCGGAGTATCGCAGCATCGAGGCCACGCTCACGCACATCAGCGGCGAGTTGGTGTTTGAAGACCGTGCCATGCATATCCGCCGACCCGACGATTCGCATTTTGGCGACTCCGTGTCCATGCCACGTGGCACCGTGTCGCGCATGGCCCGCGGTCAGCTGTCGGCGCCGGTGCGTGCGGTACGCTTTCCGCTCGACAAGGATCTGGCGCCCGGGTGGGACGTGGAAGTGCATGCGTCGCTGGCCAATCTGCACGCCCTGCTGCGGCGCATCGATCGCTGGTTTGGCTTCGGCATCCCGGCGCTGGTTGGAGTGGCGGCCATGGTGGGGTGGTGGCTCACGGGGCGCACACTGCGGCCCGTCGGCCAGATGGCCGACGCCGCGGCGCGCATCGCCCCGGTCAGTGGCGAGCGCCTGCCGCTCGCCAACCCGGGTGATGAGCTGGGCCGACTGGGCGAGCGCTTCAACGCGCTGCTGGACCAACTCGACGGGGCGCTCGTGCAACAGCGCGCGTTCCTGGCCGACGCCGCGCATGAATTGCGGACACCCATCGCCCGCATGCGCGCGCGTGTGGAGGTGGCGCAGTTGGCCGCGGCCGGGGGGCTGACCACGGCATCGCCGGCTTCACACGAAGACACGCTGCGCGCGCTCGAGGCCGAGCTGCGTGTGGTGTCGCAGCATCTCGATGAGTTGATGCAGCTGGCGCAGGCCGATGCCGCCGGTGACGACGCACCGCTGCGTCGTGAGCATCTGTTCCTCGACGACCTCGTCAGCGACGAGGTGCCGCGATGGCGGCCACAGGCCGAGCAGGCCGGACTTCGCCTCGACATGGAGACGCCGGAGGAAGCGCCGGTACAGGGCGATGCCGTGCTGCTGCGCCGTCTGCTGGGGGTGCTGCTCGACAATGCCCTGCGCTACGCCGCGCCTCAGGACGCTCAGGCCGAGGAAGCAACGGGCCGAGTGCGCGTGAAGGTGGCCGCACACGACACACAGGTCGAACTGCTCGTCGAGGACAGCGGGCCGGGCATTGCTCCGGCCGAGCGTGAACGCGTGTTCGATCGCTTCTTTCGCGGCGAGGACGCGAGACGTCGGCGCGCGGACGGCAGTGGTCTCGGCCTGGCCATCGCGGCCTGGGTGGTGCAGCGGCACCGCGGCAGCATTCGCATTGAAGACAGTCCCTTGGGGGGCGCCGCCTTCCGCGTGACCCTGCCGCGCGCCTAACTCGCGTCGCTCAGCTCAGCGGCAGATCCGCGCGCGGTTCAATGCGCCAGGGCAGATCGGGCTGCGTGGCGCGACGCCAGGCGTCCCGCAACGTGCGCAGGCACTGGGCGGCTCCCACAAAGTCATGCTGCGCCACCGCATCCTCACACCACGCGTAGAGCGCGTCGAAACTGCGCGACGCCGACGACTCGAGGTCCAGCGCTTCCCGCAGCAGGCCGATCGACCGGCGTGCGCCAGACGGATCGAAGGCCTCGCAGGCGCGAATGGCTCGATCGTAGGCTCGCATAAGACGCGCGAGCGGATCGGAAACAGCCTGGTGATCGACGTCGATCACCGGAAACGACATGGCAGGCGTAGGAATTGGCACGGCTCGAGGAGCTGAAGTCACATGGGCGCCGTTATGGCGCTGATTCAGTGTGTCGGCTTCCCCCTTCCAGGACTTGAACGACAGATACAAAAGTCGGGCAACAGCGTGTGATATGGCGCACTGGGCGTGACACCAGACGTTCTGAGCTGAACGTGGCGCCGTGTTCATGTCGTATTCATGCACGGGCTGCAGCTTTGGGAATGCTCCGAACTCCCCCCCTGTCAGCGGTGCCTCGCGCTCTGGCCCTGGCGCTGGCCCTCGCGCTGTCGCCGGCCGTCGGCACCGAGCTGCCGGCGCAGGCCGCAGGCACCCCGCCGCACAGCTCGTCACTCGACCTCACCGCCGCCGTGGAGATGGCACGGCAGCAAGGCCTGCTGCGCCAGCTGGCCGATGCCCGTGGGCGCATTGCCGATGGCCGGGTGCGTGAAAGCACCCAGTGGCTCAACCCCACCCTTGAGTGGCGGCGCGAAAACCTCGGCAGCCCGCTGCAGCCCGACATCTTCGCCACGGCCTATGTGCCGTTCGATCTCGCGGGCCGGCGGCTGGCCCTGCGCGGTGCTTCCTCGGCGGGCCGCGGTCGTGTGCAAGCCGACCTGCAGCACGAGCGCCGCATGGCCGAGTTGACGGTGGCGCGAGGGTGGCTGGAAGCCGCCTCGGCACATGAACTGGCCCGTGTCGTGACCGAGCAGGCGGCGGCGCTGCAGGAACTGGCACGTGTGGACTCCACGCGGGTGCGCGAAGGCCTGGTGGCTGAAGCCGTTGGCCTCAGGACGTCGCTCGAGGCCGACCGGGCACGGATGACGGCGGTGCGCGCCCGTCAGAGCGAAGGCGAGCTTCTGCTCACCCTCTCCCGGCAGTTGGGCGCGACCGTGCAGGCTGCGCAGTTGGCGGCCCTCATGGCGCCGGGCCTGCCGGACGCGCCGGACTCGCTGTTGGCCGTGGAAACCGCTCAGCGCGGTCGACCCGATCTGCTGGCGCGCGAACTCGCCGTGGCAGAGGCGCGCAAACGTCTCTCGGCGGAACAGCGCGGTGTGTTGGGCGAAGTGCAATTGCAGGGTGGCACCAAGGAAACCGGTGGCTTCATGACCGGCCAGCTGGGTGTCGCCATGCCGCTGCCCCTGTTCAATCGCAACAACGGCGCGCGTGAACGGGCCGCAGGCGAGCTGCGCGAAGCGCAGTTGCTGCATGACGATGCCAGGCGCGCCCTGCAACTGAGCGTGATTCGCGCCCGGCAGCACTATGTCGCGCTGCGCGACACGCGCGAGGCGGCTGCCTCGTTCGATGCGCGCGCCACCACACTGGTGCAGAGTGCGCGCATTGCCTACCGCGAGGGCCACCTCACGCTCACCGAGCTGCTCGATGCGGAACGCGCGGCGGTAGACGCCCGCACCGCACATCGCCAGTGGATGGTCGATGCCTGGATGGCGCGGCTCGAACTCGAGTTGGCGCTCGGGGCTCGTCTTGATGCAGAGAGCCCGCTCGACCTTCCTCTCCTGACTCCCTCGACTCCGAGTGGCCGATGACGTCCCGCCCGCTATCGTTCCTGTCTCCCGCTACGCGTTCCCCGTTGCGCACCCGCTCGGCCGGGTCACTTGCTCTGCTCTGTGGCGTGCTTGCTGCCTGCGGAGGCGAGAGCACGGACACGCCGCCGGATACGACCGCCGCTACCGTGCATGCCGACACCGCCACCTTATCGGCTGAGGCCGTGCGTATCGCCGGGTTTACCGTGGACAGCGTGCGTACGTCGCCGTGGCGCGCGGTGGTGACCGTGCCGGGCCGCCTGCAGCTCGATCCTGAAGCGTTCGAAACGATCGGCTCCATTACCGAAGGTCGCATCACCCATGTCGTGGTGCGTGTGGGTGATCGTGTGCGGGCAGGGCAGGGGCTCGTGTTCATTCACAGTCACGAGATCATGGACGCGCGCGCCGCGCTGCGAAGTGCGGAGTCGGCGGTCGAGGCCGCCGACGCAGAACGCCGTCTGGCGGAGAGTGCGTCTGACCGAGCGCAACGTCTGTTCGACAGCAAGGCCATGTCACGCGCAGAGCTGGAACGCGCGCAGGTGGCACGCACCGTGGCGGTCAGCGCGCACGCCCGCGCGGTTTCGGAGCGCGATCGTGCTGCAGCGCTGGTGGAGCATCTGGCCGGTTCGCCGCCGCTGCCTCAAGGCGCTGATGAACATGATGTGATTACCCGCACGCCCATTGGCGGCGTGGTCACCTCGCGTGACGCGCAGCCGGGCACGGTGGTGCTGCCGGGAACGCCGTTGCTCACCGTGGGCGATCCCTCACGTCTGCAACTCGTCATGCATGTGCCGGAGTCGGCGGCGGCCGGGGTGCAGCCTGGCTTCCGTGTGCGATACACCGTCGCCGATGCGCAGGGCGCGTCGTACGAAGCGCGGGTTTGGCGCGTGGCGCCCACCATCGATTCGGTGACGCGCACACTCGAGGTACTGGCGCGGCCCAGCGGACCGCTGGGCGGTCGTGCGGAGAGTTTTGTGCAGGCCGAGATCAGCGGTGAGGCGCAGGCACCGGTTCGCACGGTACCCGCGGCGGCGGTGGTGGCATTCGACGGAGACACGGTGGTGTTTCGCGCCGAGCAGCGTGGTGAGGGGCTGCATCTCGAAGCCACGCGGGTGCGCGTGGGTCGGCGCACTGCCGAGCGCGTGGAGGTGCTGGCGGGACTCGACGCTGGTGCCGCCGTACTTGTGCAGGGCGCCGGCATTGCAAAAGCCGAATTGCTGCGCCGCCGCGGTGGCGGTGGCGGCGGGGAGCACTGAGCCATGCGCTGGCTCATACATCTCGCGCTCAAGCGCCGTGGCCTGGTGGTGGGCTTCACGCTCGCCCTCATGGCCGCGGGTCTGGTGGCGCTGCAACGCATACCCTTTGACGCGTTTCCCGACCTCACCGGGACGCGCGTGGAAGTCATCACGGTGGCGCCCGGCATGGCGCCAGAAGAAGTGGAGCGGCTCGTCACTTATCCCATTGAGTCCAACCTCATGGGGGTGCCCGGCGCGGTGGGCGTACGCTCCGTCTCCAAGTTCGGTCTGTCGTTGATCACGGTTCCGTTCCCTGATCACATCGACGTCTATTTTGCGCGCCAACTGGTGCAGCAACGCCTGGCCGATGCCAAGGCGGCGCTGCCTGCCGGCATCGAACCGGGCCTCGGTCCCGTGTCCACGCCAATGGGCGAGCTGTATCAGTATGTGCTGACCAGCGACTCGCTCTCGCTCACCGAACTCAAGACCTTGCATGACTACGTCGTGCGCCCGCGCATGCGCACGGTGCCCGGTGTATCCGAGGTCAATTCCTGGGGAGGGCTGACGGAGCGACTTGAAGTGGAAGTCGATCCGGTGCGCCTCGCGGCACGTGGGCTCGGCATGGCTGATGTCGATCGTTCGCTGGCCGCCAACACTATGAGCTTTGGTGGCAGTTACCTCGAACAGGGGGGCGAGCGCTACACGGTGCGTGGGCTCGGGCGTGTGGAACGTCCCGAAGATCTCGCGCGCGTGGTGATCGGGTCCCACGCCGGCGTGCCGGTCCGCATTGGAGACGTGGCCACCGTGAAGCGGGGGGCGCTGCCGCGCAACGGTGCGGTCACCAGGGACGGCGTGGGCGAGGTGGTGAGCGGCATGGTGCTCAAGCTGCAGGGCGCCGACTCGCGGGTGGTGATTGAGGGCGTCAAGGCGCGCATGGCGGAAATCCAGCAGGCGTTGCCGGCGCATGTGGAGATCGTTCCGTTCTACGATCAGACCGAGCTGGTGGGGCGTACGTCGCGCACCATCATCAAGAATCTGATCGAGGGCGGTCTGCTGGTCATTGCGGTGCTGTTTCTGTTTCTCCGCAACGTACGCGCGGCACTCATCGTGGCCAGCGTCATTCCCATCTCCATGCTCATTGCCTTTGTGGGCATGGCCACCTTCGGGTACTCTGCCAATCTCATGAGTCTTGGCGCGCTCGACTTCGGTCTCATTGTCGACGCGTCGGTTGTGATGGTGGAAGGTTTCATCCGGCGCCTGGAAGAGAACGGCAACAGTGACCGCCGCGGCCTCTTCGAGCGCGCGGCCATCGAGGTGGGACGTCCCATTCTCTTTGGCATTGCCATCATCGTGGCGGTGTACATCCCCATCTTCACGCTCGACGGGATGGAAGGCCGCATGTTCAAGCCCATGGCCTTCACGGTGGTGTGTGCGGTGCTGGGCAGTCTCTTCCTCGCGCTCACCTACGTGCCGGCCGTGTCCAGTTGGGCACTGCGTGGCGGGCACGCGGCGCCGGCGCCCTGGATCGTGCGCCTCACCGCTGCCTATGACCGCATGTTGGCGCGTGTGATGGCGCGGCCGCTGCCCATCGTGGGTGGTTCACTGGTGCTGGTGGTGGTGGCTCTGTGGTCAATGACGCGCATCGGCACGGAGTTCATGCCCAAGCTCGACGAGGGCGCCATTCTCGTGAACACGCGGCGCATGCCGAGCGTCGATCTGGCCGACGCCACGCGGCTGTCGCTGGCCTCCGAACGCATCGTGCGGCGCTTCCCTGAGGTGGTCACGGTGGTCACCAAGGAGGGCCGCCCCGATCTCGCCACCGAAGCCATGGGGCTCTTCGAGGGCGACATGTACGTCATCCTCAAGCCCATGTCCGAGTGGACCACGGCCACCAACCGCGAGGATCTTGTGGCTGCCTTCGATTCGGCCCTGTCGGTGGTGCCGGGCCTCGAGGTGTCGTTCACGCAGCCCATGGCCATGCGCCTCGACGAAGCGGAGAGCGGCATCAAGACCGACCTCGGTGTGAAGGTGGTGGGTCCCGATCTCGAACAGAATCAGGGCATCGCCGAGCGCATAAGGCGGGTGATTGCCTCGGTGCCCGGCAATGCCGACGTGGCCGTGGAGGTGGCAGAGGGCAGCGGGCAGGTGCGCATGGCCGTGCGCCGCGAGGCTCTGGCGCAGTATGGCCTGTCGGTGGATGACGTGCGGCTCGCGCTCGATCTGGCCATGGGCGCCCGCGCATCGGCCGAGTGGATTGATGGCTTCCGCCGCGTGGACATTGCCGTGCGCGTCCCGGAAGCCTACCGCGCCGACGCTGCGGCACTGGGCCGGCTCATGCTGCGCGCGCCCGGTGGCGAGATGGTGCCGCTTTCGGCGGTGGCCGAGATCGAGTCCACCACGGGGCCGGAAGTCATCGGCCATGAGGACGCCCAGCGCCGCTCCCTCGTGCTCAGCAACGTGCGCGGACGCGACCTGGGCAGCTTCGTCAGCGAAGTGCGCACGCGCATCGCGCGCGAGGTGCCGCTGCCGGCCGGCGTGTTTCTCGAGTGGGGCGGACAGTACGAAAACCAGCAGCGGGCCATGAAGCGTCTCGAGATCGTCGTGCCGCTGGCGCTGCTGCTCATCTTCGCGCTGCTCTACGTGTCCTTCCGCGATGTGCCGCAGGCCGTGCTGGTGCTGTCCAACGTGCCCTTTGCCCTGGTGGGTGGCATTGCGGCCCTGTGGATGCGCGGGCTCAACCTCAATCTCTCGGCCAGCATCGGTTTCATTGCGCTCTTCGGCATTGCGGTGCTCAACGGCGTGGTCATGGTGGAGCACCTCAATCATCTCCGCCACGATGCGCAGATGGCCGGCAAGGACGTGCTGACCCGCGTGCGGCGCGGGGCCACCGATCGCCTGCGCCCCGTGCTCATGACGGCACTCGTGGCCAGTCTCGGCTTCGTCCCCATGGCTCTCAGCACCAGCCCGGGCAGCGAGGTCCAGCGCCCGCTGGCCACGGTGGTCATCGGGGGGCTCGTGACCAGCACCGTGCTCACGCTGTTCGTACTGCCGGTGCTGTATGCCTGGCTGGAGCGCCGCCGCAAGGTGCGTGTGCGTGCTACTGTTCAGGCACCTGATCACGCCGTTCCGGCTGCCGCGACCACGTAACCCGCTCATGACCACTGCGCCCGACCCGCTGCTGCGTTTCCGCGACGAGTTCCCGATTCTCGCCACGTCCACGTATCTGGTGTCCAACTCGCTGGGGGCCATGCCACGCACGGTACCGGCGCAGTTGCAGCTGTACACCGATGCCTGGCAGTCGCGTGGCGTGCGGGCCTGGGCCGAAGGCTGGTGGGAGTTGCCGGTCACGATGGGCTCACGCATTGCGCCCCTCATCGGTGCACCTGCCGGCAGCGTGGTCATGGTGCCCACGGTCACGATGGGCATGAGCACCATCCTCACCGCGCTCGACTATCCGGCTGAGCGCAACGAGGTCGTGATGACGGCCCTCGACTTCCCGTCGGTCAAGTACGCCTACGAGGCGCTGGCCCCGCGGCTCGGTGCGCGAATCGTGGAGGTGCCCTCCGATGACGGGTTGGGCATCGACATCGACCGACTGCTGACCAGCATCACCGAACGCACACGGCTGGTGGCCATTTCGCATGTGCTGTTCCGTTCGGCCTACATCCTCGATGCGGCGCGCATCTGTTCACGGGCGCGTGAGGTTGGAGCGCTGGTGGCGCTCGATGCCTATCACAGCGTGGGCGTGATGCCGGTGGATGTGCAGGCGCTGGGAGTGGACTTTCTCTGCGGCGGCGTGCTCAAGTGGCTCTGCGGCGGCCCCGGCGGCTGCTTTCTCTATGCATCGGCCGCCATGAGTGCGCAGTACGCGCCCGCGCTCACCGGCTGGCAGGCGCACCGCACGCCCTTTGCCTTTGATCCGGCCATGCAGTACGCCGATGGGGGCTGGCGCTGGCTGGGCGGCACCCCGGTGGTGCCCGCGCTCTATGCCGGTCTCGAGGGGCCGCGCATCGTGGCCGAGGCGGGCATGGAGGCCATTCGCGCCAAGAGTCTGCGGCAGACGGCGCAGCTCATCGCCGACGCCGATGCCCGTGGCTGGACCGTGCATGCGCCGCGGGACGAAGCGCGGCGCGGCGGCACGGTGGCTTTCAGTCTGCCGCACGCTGCCGAGGTGGCGCGGGCCCTGCTCGCCCGCGACGTCGTCATCGACTACCGCCCGGGCGCCGGTATTCGGGTGGCGCCGCACTTCTACACCACCGACGCCGAACTGGCGGCGGTCATCGCGGCCATGGACGACATCCTCGCCACGGGGGCCTGGCGCGAGTTTGCCGGGGTGACCAGCACGGTCACCTGATGGCCGTGGGGAAGCGCGCTGCCGCGGCCCCTCACACCTGTTGGCCGCGCTGGCGTCCGTGCGTGCCCCGTGGCAACTTTCGGATGTTGCTTCCTGCCCCTCTGACCCCGCCCCGATGAACTCGCCCATCCAGCCGCCCCGCAAGCTGCGCAAGCAGTACGTGAACAACACGCATCCGCTCATTGTGCTCAAGTTCGAAGACGGGCACGAGATCAAGGTGTATCAGAACACCGGCAAGGTGTTCGATGCGTGGGCGGGTGAGACCGTGAAGATCATGGCCGTCTTCGACCCGACGTCGAGCGACTGGGAGCTGGTCGAGGCGCGCAAGGCCGACGCCTTCGAGAACGCCGCCGAGTAATTGACGCACTGCTGGCCCGTCGGCAGTCAGTGTTGCCGACGGCGTCCATCCTGCCACATGCCATGCGGCATGCACCTGTTGCTCCGGTGCATGCCGCATTGTACTATGCCGATGTGATCGGGAGCCCGCTGCAACCTCGCTGCACGCCCACGCTCCAGGCGACGCTTCGGCGTCGCGGCGCCGTCGTCGCCCTTGAAAGCTCGGTGTTGGCGCAGGGCCTGCTCCCGCCGCACAACCGCGAGGCCGCCGAACGCATGCTGGCCGCGGTACGTGGGGCCGGTGCGTTGCCCGCCGTGACCGCCATCGCACGCGGCGTCCCCGTCCTCGATCTCGAGGGCGAAGACCTCGAGCGGTTCCTGCGCCGCGATGGCGTGCGCAAGGTGTCGGCGCGCGATCTGGCGCTGGCCATGGCGCAGGGCGCCGATGGGGCGACCACCGTGGCCGGCACGCTGGCGCTCTGCGCGCTGGGTGGGCTCGAGGTGTTTGCCACCGGCGGCATCGGGGGCGTACATCGTGATGCCCCCTTCGACGAGTCGGCCGATCTCGTCGAGCTGGCCCGCACCCCGGCCATCGTCGTCTGCGCCGGTGCCAAGAGCATTCTCGATCTGCCGGCCACCCTGGAGCGTCTTGAAACACTGGGCGTTCCGGTGGTGGGCTACGGCACCGATGAACTGCCGGGCTTCTTTTCGCGTTCCACTGGTCTCAGGCTCTCGGCACGTGTTGATGCACCCGGCGAGCTTGCAGCGGTGTGGCGTGCCCATCGGGCCCTGGGACGGCCTGGTGCGCTGCTGGTCGTGCAACCGCCACCGGCGTCCGATGCCGTGCCGGTGGATGTCGTCGAAACCGCGACACAGGCTGCTCTGCGCGCCGCGACTGCGGCGGGCGTTCGTGGGGCAGCGGTGACCCCCTTCCTGTTGGCCGAAATCCAACAGCGTACGGATGGACGATCGGTTCGCGCCAATCTGGCGCTTCTCGAGGCCAACGCACACCTCGCGGGGCAGGTAGCTGTCGCACTGGCAGCCCTTGACACGCAGGACACGCTGGCGGCCCCGAGTTCCGCCTGAAAAAGCGCCCGATCGCGATACGCGCGGTATCGGCACGTTGAACCAACCCGGGCGTGCACGGTACTATCCGGTAACCCGCTGTATCCGGAGGCCTGTTTCGCAATGTCCAACCCGTTCCTGAGTTCCGAGGAGTACGACGAGCGCGCGCACGCCCTCTACAACGAGGGGCAGTACGACGAGGCGCTTGAGCTCCTGCGCGAGGGACTCTCGCTGTACCCGTCGGCAGTGGAGCTGCACGTCGGGGCCGGCTACGCGCGCATGGCGCGCGAGGAGTACGTCTGGGCGCGAAAGCGCTTCGAGGAGGCCCTCACGCTCGACCCCGAGCACGAGGATGCCCTGGCCGGCCTGGGAGAGGTGTTGCTCAAGTTCGGGCAGACGGAGGCCGGTATGCAGGCCTTCGAACGCACCATCGAACTGGGCTACGAGGACGACGTCGATCTCATGCTGCAGATCGGTCGCGCCCTCTTTCGTGAAGGGTACGTGGAGGCGTCGCTGCCGTACTTCGAGCGCGCCATCCAGCAGGCCGAGGACTCGGCTGAGGCCGTGGCCTGCATCGGCTACGCGCAGCATCGGCTGGGCAACGATGTGGAAGCCATGATCGCACTGCGGCGGGCGCTCACCATCGACCCGTCGTTTGCCGAGGCGCGTGTTTACCTCGCCAACCTGTTGTACGACGGGGGCGATCTCGATGGCGCGCTGGTGGAGTTCGAGGCCACCACACCAGCCGATCACTGGGATGAACTCGGCATCTGGCGTGTGATGGAGCTCAAGAAGTCCATCTACAAGCTGGCCGAGAACGATGGGGAGCTGAAGCCGTGGGAAGCCCGTCTGGTGGAACTGGCTGGTGAGCCGGACGCCATCGACGAGTTGCTGGCCGAGGTGGAGCAGACCGTGCTCGAGCGCGAACTGGTCGAGGACGGCGAATCACAGGGACAGCTGGAGACGCTCGGCACGCTGCTGACTGGCCTCGTCAGTCAGCAGCAGGCCGGCGGGCCCGGCACCGAATCCGAGGGCGAAAACGCCAGCGGGGTCGCATCGGAGGGCTCGTCCACCGACGTGCTCATGACCGATGACGATCTGCATCGCGTGATCATGCGCGACGGAACGGTGTTCGAGGGCACCTGGGAGGCCATCGTGCAGGCGCTGCGTGACGCGCGCGATGCCGGCCGCCCGCTCGAGGAATTCATGGCGCAGGAAGCGCGACGCTTCTACGGGGCAACGGGACGTCAGGTGGCCTCGCATGCGCCCGAGGCCTTTCTGCGTGGCGGTGCCGAGGCCGGCATGCTGCGCATCGTGCGCTGAGCGGATGGCGCTGCGCATTCGCGTGGGGCCCATTCCGGCCGCACGCCCGATGTCTCACTTTGTCTGACGGGTTCCGCATGACGGGTTCCGTATGACCGGTACCGACGCATCGCTCACTGCTCGCGCCGCGCTTGACGCGGCGCGACGTGTCTTCAGCCCCGACGCCATGGCCACGTCCACCGCACCCGTGCTGTGGGACGCGGCCCAGGTCGTGCTCCAGCGTGTGGTGGGGCGGCCGGAACTCACCGGTCAGGCGCTGGTGGGTGAGGCACGGCGGCTTGGTGTGCTCACCATCAGTGATGCGCACGCCCTGGTGGGTCTCTCGTCGTGGGCCGATCGCAGCGATGCACCGGCCACCACGGAGTCCGAACGCATTCTGCTGCGCGAAGCCTGGATGGCGCTCGAACACGCCGTCCCCGACAGCGCCCCAAGCTTCGCGCCGCCGCCATACGCTCCGCCGTCCGGCTCGTCAGCGACGGCGTCGTTCGGCGCGTCGCCCGCAGCGTCTTCCGGAGGGGCATCGACCGCGCCGCCTCATTCGTCGCATTACTCTCCGCCGCCACCACCCCCGTCGTCCATGCCGCCGCTCATGGGGGCAGCGGCATCGACTGACAGCGGTGACCGGCGGCGTCTGGGCCTTCCGCCGCTGGCCTGGCTGGCGGTGGCGGTGCTTGTGCTGGCCGCCGCCATCGGTGGCGGTTGGTGGTGGCAGGGCCGCGCCGATCGCGCCTTTGCCGAGGCCAGCGCAGCCTACCGCAGCGGCAACACCGTGCTGGCCCGTAGCGCCATGGCCGACATGGCCCGCCGCTTCCCCAACGACGCGCGGCCCCTTGTGTACCTCGGCCGACTCTCGCGTGATGATGGCGATCTGCCGCGCGCCCGTCGCTTCCTCACCACGGCGGTTGAGCTCGCGCCCAACTCCGCCATCGCCTCGCGTGAGCTCGCCTCGCTCATGCTGACCGAGGGCCAGCCGGAAATCGCGCGACGCTTTTACGTACGGGCATTGCAGATCGATCCCGCCGATCGGGTGGCGCAGGGTTTTCTCGCCTGTGCGCTGCATCGCCTCCAGCGCTTCGACGAGGCGCGTCGCTGGTACGAACGCGCCGGTCCCGGCGAGTGGCAGGGCTGTCTGGCCACGCCACCCCTGCCGCCGGGCATGTTGCCTCAAGGCATGATGCCTCCAGGCATGATGCCCCCAGGCACGATGCCACCGGGCGCGGCACCGCGTCCCACTCCGTAACGAGCCTTCCATGACGTCGCAGCTCCTGCGGCCGAGCGACGCGCTCGCGCTGCATCACGATACCGTGCGTGAAGTCCTGCCCAATGGTCTCACGCTGCTGGTGCGTGTGGATCGCTCGGCGCCCGTGGTGTCAATTGTCACGCACGTGAAGGCCGGCTACTTCGACGAGTCGGACGACATCGTGGGCATCGCCCATGTGCTCGAGCACATGTACTTCAAGGGCACGCCGACGCGCGGGGTGGGCCAGATCGCGCGCGAAACGAAGGCCAACGGCGGCTATCTCAACGCCCACACCATCTACGACCACACCAGCTACTACACGGTGCTGCCGTCGTCGTCGTTTGTGGCCGGCCTGGACATCCAGTTCGATGCCTACGCGCGCTCGGTGATCGATGCCGAGGAACTCGCGCGCGAACTCGAGGTCATCATCCAGGAGGCCAAGCGCAAGCGCGACACGGCCTCGGCGGTGACCATCGAAACCCTGTATGCGCTGCTGCATGACCGGCATCGCATCCGGCGCTGGCGCATCGGCGAGGAGCAGATGCTGCGCGGCTTCACGCGCGAGCAGCTCGTGGCTTTCTATCGTCGCTGGTACCGGCCCGACAACACCATTCTGTGCGTGGTGGGTGACGTCAGTGTGGACGATGTGCGCCGTGAAGTCGTGGCGCGCTACGGTCCGCTGGAGGCCGGCACGCCACCGCGTGATCGTGGCCCCATGGAGCGCATCACCCCCGGCTTCCGTCACCGCGAGTGGAGCGGCGACATCGCGCCGCAGCACACGGCGTTCGGATGGCGGGTGCCGGGTCTTGCGCATCCCGATGCGGCGGCGCTCGATCTGACCGGCGTGGCCATGGGCTCGGGCCGCGCGTCGCGGCTCTATCGCGCGCTGCGCGAACGACAGCTGGCCAGCTCCGTGTCGGCGTGGAACTACACCACCGATGCCATCGGGGTGTTCGTGCTGCACGCCGAAGGCCCGCCGGCCCAGGCTCGCGCGGCGGCCCAGGCCCTGTGGCGTGAGCTCGATGCCCTGCGTCAGGACGGCTTCCGTGCCAGCGAGGTGCAGCGTGCGCAGCGCATTCTCGAGGCGCGCTGGCTCAGGCGGCTCGAAAGCATGGATGGGCAGGCGCAGTATCTCGCGTCGTGGGAGGCCGAGGGCGGCCTCGTGGCAGCGTCGCAGTACTACGACGCACTCATGACGCTGGACCGGCAGACGCTGCAGCGCGTGGTCAACACGCACCTCGATGCCGGGCAGGTGAGTGTCGTGTCGTACCGGCCGGAGCATGCCGAGCCGCTGGCTTCGGATGCTGAAGGCATGCAGGCGCTCCTGGCTGAGGTGGTGGGGCAGGGCAGCGCCGTGATGAGTGCGCCGTCGCTGCCCACACCGCCCGGCGCGGCTGTCGTCGAGGCGCCGGCCGTGCACACGCCCGGCTCGTCCGCGTCGCGCGCCGCCGGAGCCACCACCGAAGCCCAGCACGACGTGCATGTGTTCCACACACGCGGCGGCGTGCCCATTCTCGTGCATCCGCGCGCCGGCGCGCCGCTGGTGCATCTCGGACTGTTCCAGCGCGGCGGCGCGGTGCTCGATGCGGTCGAGGAGGAGGGCCGCGCCCGTCTCATGCTGCAGTCCACACTCAAGGGCACGCGTCGGCGCAGCGGTGCGCAGATTGCCGAGGCGGCCGAGGATCTGGGCAGCAGCATCAGCGTGAGCGCCGGCTTGGAGAGCCTCGGCTGGGCCCTGTCGGTGCCGTTGCGTCACCTGACCACTGCCGGTGACCTGCTGGCCGAAGTGGTGCAGGAGGCCGCCTTCCCCGCCGACGGCGTGGAGACGGAGCGTGCACAGGCGTTGAGCGAACTGGCACGCCTGCGCGATGACATGTATCGCTGGCCGATGCGTCTCGCCTCACAGGCCGTGTACGGCACGCATCCCTACGCGCGTTCCACGATTGGCAGCGAGACCAGCCTGGCCGCGCTCGATGCGTCAACCCTTGCGGCCGCACATGCCACGCAGGTGATGCAGGGGCAGACGGTGCTGGCGGTGGTCGGCGACGTGGATCCGGAACGCACGGCTGCGCAACTGGATGCGGCCTTCGCGTCGCTCGTGTATCGCGAGCAGCCGTGGATCGCGGCGGCGCCCTGGCCACAGGAAGTGCGGCGTGAGGTGGACAGCCGCGACAAGCAGCAGACGGCGCTGGCGCTGTTGTTCCCCGGGCCATCGCGCACCGATACCGACCGATACGCCACGCGAGTGCTGTCGAGCATCGCCAGTGGGCTGGGCGGGCGCTTCTTCGAGCAGCTGCGTGACGCGCAGTCGCTGGCTTACACGGTGTCGGCATTCCCCATCGAGCGCAGCGCCGTCGGCGCGTTTGCGGCCTACATTGCCACCTCACCGACGCGCGAAGAGGAGGCACGCGAGGGACTGCTGCGTGAGTTCGCGCGCTTTGTGGAGGCGCCGCCCAGTGAAGAGGAGATGGAGCGCGCGCGGCGCTATCTGCTGGGCACGCAGGCCATCGCGCAGCAGTCCGGCGGGCATGTGCTGGCCGACCTCGTGGACGCCTGGCTGTTTGGCGACGGGCTTGGTGAAGCCGCCGATGAGCGCGAGCGATTGGCGGCGGTGCAGGCGGCCGATGTGCAGCGTGTGGCCGCGCACTACTTCGATCCGCAGCGGGTGGGTGAGGGCGTGGTGCGCGGTACGGGCTGACCGCCGCCGCGTCCAGCGAACGCGCTATCGCCGGGCGCGCGCTTCGGTGAAGCGCCGCATGGCGAGTCCGATGGCCTGCACGGCGTCGCGCTCGCGGCCGTTCGCGGCCCGCAGCCCCAGTTGGCCGCGGTCGTCGGAGGGCTCACCCACTATTGCCCCGTTGATCCACGATTGCCGGGTGGCGAAGGCCAGGCTGCGGCGCATGGCGATGGTTTGCGCGTCGTCACCATGCGCTGCCGGCAAGCCGCCCACATGGACCAGCCAGTGCGGCGGCAGCGCCCGTCCGTCGGTACGCCGACCCACCGCGGCGTCATGCCAGCGGGTGAGGGCGCGCAGTCTTGCGTCCACACCGGGCAGCCCCGAAAAACTGGGATACACCATGGCGCCGATCATTTCCACCGGAGCACCGGGCGCGGTGGCCCAGGCGTAGACGCTGCTGTCGGTGGCATCGAGGCGCGCCGCGCTCCAGGCGAGCACGGTGCGAGGCCGCATGCGCTGCACGAGCGCAGCGCTGCGAATGAGCAGCGCGCGCCACCAGTCACTGCTCGGCGGCGGCGCGGCAATCCACGAGGGCAGGGGCTCGCCGAGTGCGGGAAAGAGGATGTCGGGCTTGAGCCGCTCGAGGATGCGCGCCAGATAGGCGAGACGCTCGGGACTGTCCGGCGCATCGGGCAGGCGGCCCAGTGACACGGCCACGGCGAGCTGCACACTGTCCTGGCGGAGCGCGTCGAGGCTGCGCGCCAAGGCGTCGAGCCCCGCAGCACCCAGCGGGTCGGATTGCAGCACCACCAGCACCACGTCCGGGCCAAAGGCTTCCACGAGACGGGTGTCGAGGCGCTGCCGACGTTCGGTGGGCGCCCCGCTCAGCGTGGGATAGAGACGCAGGCCCACCGCAAAGTCCCCGGCGGGCCGCGCCTGCATGGGCTCCACCTGGGCCTCGCGGTAGCTGCGCACCGCCGCCACACCGCGCGGCCACTCGAGCACCAGCAGTGTTGTGAGCGCCGTGGCAATCAGCACCAGCACTGCACGAACGGCGCCGGACAGTTTCCAGCGCGCCGGGTAGGCCGGCGCCACCATGGGCACCAGCAGGGCCAGCGGAGAGGCCAGTGCCGTGCGTCCCACGGTGAGGCCCACCACCACGTCGCGCGCGGCCACGGCGGCCTGGAGGGCCAGCGGCGCCTCGCCGGTGGTGGTGACGAGATAGTCGCCAAGGCTGACGGCCACGAGCACGCCGTCGTAGAGCAGCAGTGGCAGGGCGACGAGTGGAGAGACGAGCCGCCTGAGCAGGGCGTACAGCACCTGCAAGGCAAAGGCGAGTGTGACCACCGGCAACAGCCAGGTGATGCCCGAGATGGTGCGTGCGCCGGCTTCAAAACCGGAGGCCACGCCAATGACCACGGACGGTACCACCAGCAGCCCGCAGAATGCAGTCAACTGCGTAAAGAGCCGCGGCGCCTCACGGCGCGAGGCAATCCAGCCCGCGAGGGCCACATTCCACGCCAGCACGGCGGCGGCCAGACCGACCACCACCCACGGCAACGGATCACTCCACCAGGCGGGTCGCATGCTCGGCTGACGATAACCCGCGCGGCGCAGTGCTGGCACCCCGGGGTGCGCCGCGCCTAGTTTCCGGTATGGTCACGTCACCGTCGCCACCACCCACGCGCCCGGTGTCTGCTGCACCGCCGGCGTCGTCGTCGGTGGTGACGCTGCCCAATCTCGTGTCCGCATCCCGCGTGGGGCTTGGCATTGCCTTTCTGCTGGTCGAGTCGGTCACGGCTCGCCTGTCACTCATTGCGGTGGCCTCGCTCACCGACATGCTCGACGGCTGGCTGGCGCGACGCACGCGCGCGGCCTCGCGACTGGGCGCACTCGTCGATCCGCTGGCCGATCGGTTTTTTGCGCTCTGCGTGGTGGTGGCCTATGTGGCCGGCGGGCAACTCAGCGCGTGGCAGGCGGTGGCGCTCATGTTCCGCGATGTGATGTCGATTATCGGCTGGTTCGTGGCGCGCAATGTGTCGTGGCTGAGGCCCATTGCGTTCAAGGCGCGGATACTTGGCAAAGTCGTCACGGTGCTGCAATTGGCCACGTTTCTTGTGGTGCTGGTGGCGCCTGCGTTGAGAGATGCGATGGTGTGGGTGGTCTTCGTGCTCGGGTTTGCGGCTTCGGTCGATTACACGCTGATGCTTTGGAGAAATCGGACGACAGCGTGAGAGGTGGGAGATGAGATTGTTGAGAGATGGGACCTAGTAAGGTGGACCGCGTAAGGTGGAACTGCGGGAAGAAACTGCGGGCGAGGTGACGGCGGTCGGGGTTGGGGTCGGGGTTGGGGT
>NZ_DLHL01000026.1 GCF_002483225.1 Gemmatimonas sp. UBA7669
ACGTCCACGGACTTGTTTCCCGTGACCTCGATCATATGTACCGCGAGCAAGGGTCCGAACCAGCGCCAGATCCGCGGACGGCGCTGGATGATCTGTCCCGTGTTCGTGGCAACGTAGACATCGGTTTTTCCGGGATCATCGAACCGGAATCGGTACGTCGGTACGGGGCGATTGAGATCCATGTATAACTGCGGCTCCGACCCGACGAAGACGAAGGACGGGTTCCCGATCACTTCCCGCCGCGCGATCTCACCCGCCTCGGCTGGATCGAGGCTCTCGATCGGCGCGCCGTCGGAATCGAACACGCGAGGCGCCTCGTCGAGTCGCGGAGTCACCACCCACACATCATTCTCTCCCAGCACTCGCCATTCGATGGCCTGCACCGGTCGCGAACTGTTGGGAAGCACGTTGGACAGGCGGGCCAGCACTTCAGCGGCCGTGGCAAGCGGCCGACCGGTCGAGAACCCGCCATTCCAATCAGCGTGGAAGCTGGACTTGCCGCGGAACGGGTCTTCCAGTGGGCCGAGGTTGAGCCAGAGGTATGCGCCCACCAGCACTTGAATGGTCAGAATGCCACCCGCCACGGCACCGAGCCGACGATGCAGAATTCGAACCGACCACCTTGCCGTCTCCTGCTGCGGATCGCTCGCTCGCACTGCGCCGCGAGGCCGACGCCACCAGAACAGCAGATACCCGAGGGCGGCGAGGACCATCACGCCCGCCGCGCAGAGGTAAAGCAGGGTCGTCCACGGCCACAGATGCGTCGTCAGCTGGTTCACGTGGAACGTGCGGTACCACCATTCGAACCGCTCCGAATCCGCGTTCAAGCGCCGTAGCGTGCGGCCCTCGTCGCGCGAGAGGATGAGTTGCGCCGACTGCGCGCCGGCCAGCTTGGCTCGGACGGCCTCCAGGCGTGGTGCCGCGTAGTAACGGTTGTACTCCGATGCGGGGGTCAAGCTGGAGACGTGGCTGCCCACCAGCGCCTCCCCGGCGACCACGGTGAGCAGCTCGTCGGACAGCGGATCGAGTCGCTGGCCCGTTCGCGCGTCGAACACCATCGCGAGCGCGTACGGAGTCGGCTTGACGACATACCAGAGATGCGCGCCGCGTGACTGCAATCGCAGCCAGTACACGCGCTCAATCGAGTGCTCCGCCGCGAGCTTCGCGAGCATCGCGTTCGGACTGACGCTGGCCTCGCTGAGAGGCACGTCGATCGAATTGTGGGGGTTCAGCTCGTAGCTCCCCGCGAGCCCGTTTTGCGCGTTCATCGTGACCAGCATCATCACGGCGGCGGATACCACCCACCCGAGCAGCGGCAGCGTGAGGCCCAAACCCAGCCAGCGATGCCACGCGGCCACATTGCGCTTCGTCCGTGAGCCGATCAATGAACGCTCCTCGTTACTCAACGTCGTAAGACAGACCCGTCAGGCGCGTCGAGCACGCGAGGGCACGGAACCACCGCCGGGGCGGTGGCATCGATCGGAACCGATGCCACCGCACCACGCGGCTACCAATTTAACCGAATCCCCGCCACGTAGTTCACGCCGGGCAACGGGTTGAAGAACCGTCCGGCGCCCGCGTTGATTTGCGGCTGCGAGGAGTACTTCTCGGAGAACAGGTTGTTCACCGCCACAAACGGCGCGACGTCCGTCCGCCCGACCCGGCGCGTCCACGCGGCACGCAGGTTCACGAGACGATACGCGGGATTCTCCGCGGTGTTGGCGTCATTGAGGAAGAACTTCCCGACTGACTGCACCTCGACGCCCCCGGAGAGGCCGCGTGCGCCCTGATAACGCAGTTCGAGGAATCCGTTGTGCTTCGGAATTCCCGGCAGCTCATTGCCACCAAAGTCGTTGGCCCCGGCCTCGTATCGAGCGTACGTAAAGTCCGAGTAGGTGTAAGTGCCCGCGAGGCTGAGCGACCCCGTCAGGGCATACTTCGCGCCGGCCTCGATGCCCTGCTGCTTGACTTCTGCCGCATTCACCAGCGCGCCGAACTGACCCGTGGCGGGTGCCGGTCGAACAAAATTCACGTTGACGGCTTGGTCACTCACCCGCTGGCTAAACACCGCGAGCTCGAAGGAACCGCGCCCAACCACTCCGCGCGTTCCCACCTCGAATGTCCGAATCGACAACGGCTTGACGACCTGATTCGTCACGAACTCTCCGTCTGTCCGCGGTGAATTGCGCAGCTGGCCAATGACCGGTGATTCGAAGGACTCGCTGAAGTTCGCGTACGCCGAGAGCGTCTGGCTGATGCGATAGGTCAACCCGAGCTTCGGGGTTACCCGCGTGAACGTGCGTGGCTCCGTCTGGGCCGCCCGCATCTTGTTCTGCTGCTTGAAGCGAATGTTGTCGTAGCGTGCACCCGCGGTGAGCGTCACCGCAGGGCCCAGTTCGAGCTCCTCCAGCACATAGACGCCGACACTTGTCGCCTGCTCGTCAAAGGCGGAAATCGCAGTGCCCGCAGCGGCGGTCCCCGGACGCCCCGTCGTCGTCGTCTGGATCGGTGTGTCGTGGAGGTCTACGCCGGTGGTGAAGCGACTCCCAATCGAGCCAAGCCGTCGCGTGGACAGCAAACGCATGGTGATGCCTCGATTCAAAAAGCTCTGCTGAAGGAACTGCGTCAACGCGGGGGCTTCGTGGATGGCGCGCGGCACGTAAAAAATCTGCGTCTCAATCTGTTCCGTTTCGCTGAGCGAGCGTGCCACGTTGAGCCCGAACCGGAATTCATCGAAGCGCCCGAAGTTGTTGAGACGCACACCGCCCACGCGGGTAAACGACGTCGAGTCTGCAATCCGCGGGGTCGCACGCATCTCATCGATCGTGAGCCCTCCAGGGACATCCTGCCCGAGGTTGTCGTACGACATCACACCAGTCACCGTACTTTTCGCGTCGGGCCGGTACACAAACTTTGACGAGAATCCCGTCTGGTCGAAGTTGGAGTTGTCGCGGTAGCCGTCCTGCTGCGTGCGCCAGGCGCTCACGAGATAGCTCACGTTCCCGTCGAACGCCTCGCCCGTGGCCTTGGCGTGCACCCTGGCGAAGCCGAAGCTCCCAGCGAGCACTTGCAGCTGACGACGGTCCGGCCCACCGGTCTCGCTGGTCATCGAGACGACGCCACCCGCTTGGTTGCCGTACAGCGTGGACGCCGGACCACGCAGTACCTCGATACCTGAAATCGACGACATGTCGAGGTTCGCGAGATCCTGTCCCGAGCCGCCGGCGTTGTTCTTCGGAATGCCGTCAATCATCAACCGGATGCTGCGGACACCGAACGAGTTCGATGAACCGGCGCCTCGGATGGCGATGGTGGCGCGAGAAGCGCCACCCAGTTGGTCACGGACGACAAGGCCTGGCACCGTACGCAGCGCCTCCTCGATGCTCGTGTTGCGTCGGCCAACGCCCTGAATGACTTCCTGCGAGACCAAGCTGACGGATGCCGGGACTTTTGCCAGCTCCTGACCGGTGCGGTTGGCGGAGATGACCACCTGCGCGAGCGCCGAGGGTACTGCGGTGAGGACGAAGTTCACCGAAGGATCCGTGCCATTCACGACGTCGACGGTCATTACGCTCGGGAGATATCCGATCGACGTTGCCCGAAGCTGGATGCGACCGACCGCCGCGAGGGGAAGGCTGTATCGACCATCGTCATCAGCGCGTGCCAATCGCTCCGCGCGTCCCCCCGCGTTGAGCAACTCCACGGTCGCGCGCGGCACTGGGGCACCCGTGGCGGACCGTACCTGACCTCGCACGGTGGCGGCGACCGCCGACTGCTGCGCTGAGAGAGATGTAGCCAACGTGCCGCCGAAACAGGCGATTGCTACGAGCGTACGCAACAAGCTCGAACCGGGACGTCTGACGAGAGAGCGCATGCGAAATGGGGTTGTTGAAGGGTGGCAACATTGGCTGACGCGCCGCCGATTTTACAGCGCGTAGTTTGTACGACAACAGATAAAACGCTACCGCGTGCCTTACGCAGTCGCAAGGCGTCTCCGACACCGCGTGCCCGGGTGCGCAGCTTCCTTCAGAACTGAAGCTGGTAGATCAGACTCACGTTCCGACCCGGATTGGCCGCAAAGCGCTTGATCCGACTCGCCGCGTCGAAGTAGCGCGCGTCCGCAAGATTGTCGACGCGCAGCGTCATCCGATGTAGGACGTTGCCGACGAGCCACTGCTGTCCGGCGCTCACGTTCACCAGCGTATACGCCGCGGTCGCAGCGTCCACGCCGCCCGTCACGCGATCCTGCTTGAATCCGTGCCGGATGTCCGTGGCCACGAACCGACGGGCGAGCTCCCAGCGCAGGCCGCCGCCGATCCGGGCAGGCGGCAGGAAAGGGAGTGGCCCGCCCCCGTCGGCCAATGCCCCTCGCACCAAGTCACCCGAAAGACTCGCGACCCACGCCTCGCCTACCCGCGTTTCGATGCTGCCCTCCACGCCGCGCAACGACGCGTTGGCCTGCACGAAGCGCGCGAGCGGCATCGGCGTGCCATCCACAATCGTGTCCGACAGAAAGTCCGTTGTGACGTAATTGCTGATTGCGTTGCTGTACGCGGCGACCTGCGCGCTCACGCGCCCGCTCCTCAGGCGCGCAATGAGTTCCGCACCCAGACTTCGCTCGGCACGCAGCGATGGGTTGCCCACGTCGTAGCTCCCATTCGCGGCGTGCACCCCGTTGGAGTGCAACTCCTCAACAGTCGGCGCGCGAAACGCGCTGGCAAGGGAGCCGCTGAGACTGAATGCGTCAGAGAGCCGAACACTGGCACCGAGCGAACCGGAGAAGTTATTGAAAGCGCTCGTCTGCGCCGGACCGAATTTTGCGTTCCCCGCGTCAGATGAAATTGCGTACCGGTCCCATCGCGCCCCAATCTGCAACTGCGTGCCCGAGTCGTGATCCCGCAGGCGGGACAGGGCAATCTCTTGGAACAAGAAGATCCCGAGACCGACTGAGTTGGCGCCGGGGGTAAGAGCCTCCTCTCCGCTCGCCGCGTACTGCTTAAAGAGCCCTTGTACTCCGAGCGCGCCCTTTACCCGCCCGAACCCGGTCGCCGCCTGCGCGTTCAGCGTCTGAGTCTTAAGGGAGAAGCTGGTCCCCACCTCGCCGCCGGGCTCAATCTCATCCTGCGCGAAGTCTTGGACCGTCCCCTCCACACGAAGGTACGAAATACGGCGTGAGCGTAGCTGCACGCCCCCCTTGCCGCTCAGGCCGACGCGCCGACCATTGAGCCGCACCCCGGCCTGCGGGTCTCCCGGCGCAGACGGGATCCCGTATTCGAAGTCGTAGACGCGCAGCGCGAGTCCCGCGTTCGCCCGCTCGCCGATCAGCCCGTATCCGACCGTAGCGTTGAGCGCGCGCGAGTCGGTGCCTGAGAGCGTGGTGCCACCCCCGGTGCGCAGGCTTCCAAGCTCTCGCAATCCGGCGCGCACCGAGACTGCGCTGCGGTCGCCGACGGCCATCGTGCCTCCGGCGCTGAACGCGCCTCCGGGCGTGACTGTCTCGCCCTGAGTCGCGACATATCCTTCGAAGTGCCCGGGCACCGCAGTCGGAATGTCATTCGATACCACATTTACGACCCCGCCCAGCGCGCTGTTGCCGTATAGCAGTGTGGCCGGTCCGCGCACCACCTCCAACCGCTGCGCCGCGAGCGGGTCTACAGAGATGCCGTGGTCCGCAGCCGAAGACGCGAGGTCGCCCGCTCGCTCACCATCCTGAAGAATGAGGATCCGGTCGCCAGTGAGTCCGCGAATGACCGGCATCGTCGCTACTGGTCCTGAATAGCGCTGACTCACACCGGGTTCTCCGGCCAGGGACGCGGCCACCGAGGAGCCGAGCGCACGCGACAGCGAACGCCCCGAGAGTTCCAGCGCCGCCTGCGTGAGACGGTCCGACTCGGTCCCGGTGGGCGATGCCGCTACGATCATCGCCGTGAGCCGCAGGGGGGTGGCGGTGAGGCGAATCGTCGCGAGCACCTCAGAATCCTCGGCCGGCACGCGCACCACCAGATGTCCCGGCGCGTATCCGAGGAGCATGACACTCAGATGATAGTCGCCGACCGGGACTCCACGAATGGTGAACTTCCCTTCAGCATCGGTCGTCGTAGCGCGGCCGAGCTCAGCGACGATCACCGTAGCATTGGGAAGCGCGACGCCAGCGGAATCGGTGACAATCCCGTGGACCTTGCCCGCCAGCGTGGCGGCCGAGCCAGTCGTTGCGGCGATTGGAGCGAGGAGGACGGTGGCGAACAACAGGAGTGCGCGTCGCATGAGACGACGCAATGAGTACGAAATCATGGGATGGACTGAGTCTGAGGGAAATGACGCGGCCAAGCGCCCGGAGTGGGCGCGGCGCAGACTCAGGTGACGGGAGGAGCTCTGGTCGGGGGGCGAAGGAAGGAGAAGGCTCGCAGGGGAGGCTGACACAGATCCAGCGTCGGCTCAGTCGCTCCAGCGTACGAGGGTGGAAGCAGCGGACCGCTGAGGGCCACCCACCCAGCCTGCCCCATCTGCTGACAGACTTGGCACACCGCGGGGTCGTGTAGCGGCGGACAGTTGGTCTCGCTCGCGTCCTGCCAGTGAGCTACGATGCGCTCTGCGTGATTGGTCTGAGCATCGAGCACAGGAATCGCGACCTGGATGGCCGCATACGCGAGCATCAGCAGGGTCGCCGCAAACCGCTTCATCGCCGAGCGCCCGGTGTTGGTGGACGCAGTGGCTCGCGCAAACATGGCAATGGTGAGCTTCATCAGCGCCAAGGAAGAAGAAGCGTGACTGAGATGTTCAGACAACCCTGACGGCGATTGACGAGTTCCGTCTGATGGAGCAATCCGGCTTCATCGAGGGCGCCGTCGCCGAACCCGGCGCTACTCGGGCCGCCGAGCTCTGTAGAGCGCGATTGTCCCCAACGACGTGTCCACGTGTCCCTCTTGAACGACCTGCTCGAATCCAGCCGCCACGAACAGCTCCGGCAACCGACCCGCGACGTTGTCGCGCGTGGTCGCCACACCATCCAGCGCCTGGACGATGAGAAACAGTGCACGCATCGTGGGACCGCTCGGGCGCCCCCAGTCGGCCACGTGCAACTCGCCCCCGGGGCGCAACACGCGGTACGCTTCCGCCGCTGCCTGCTGCTTGCTCTGCCAGGTGAGATGGTGGAAGAATAAGCTCGAGACACCCCGATCGAACGACGCACCTGCATACGGCAGCTCGTGTGCGAGTGCGCAGTCGAACGCGAGCAAGACCTCGGCCGCGGCGGCTTTGCGCGTGGCGATCCGGAGGACCTCGGGATCGCCATCCACGCCGACGATGCGAGTGCTCGGCTCCCTTCGCTTGATTCCAATCGTCAACGAGCCCGTGCCGCAGCCGAGATCAAGGATGTCCAGCTCCGGTCGCGTCACGGCCTGCGCAATCAGCGCGCCGCGGAAGCGGCGCTCGCGCGTCGTCAATGCGACAGCACGGTCGTACAGCGGCGTCAGGACCCGCAGGCCCAGCGCCGGAACATACGTCGAACCCTCGCGCTTTCCTCCTTCCGTTCCCGTCGAGATCAAAATGGCCTCACGTTGGGAGTTCCGACTCGGCCTGGCGTCGAGTCCGCCGAATGGCCGCTTCACCAAGATCCATCATCGCCGCAACGACACGCGGATCGAACTGTGTCCCTGCACCCGCTCGAATCGTCGAGACCGCCTCTGCGTGCGACACGGCACCACGGTACGGACGGACCGACGTCAGGGCATCGTACGCATCGACCACGGCGAAGATCCGCGCGCCGACAGGAATCGCGTCCCCGCTGAGCCCCTGCGGATAGCCGCGACCGTCGTATCGTTCGTGGTGCGTTAGGACGCACTCGGCCGCCTCCGCCGGGATGCCGACGCGACACAAGATGCGATACCCCGCGGCCGGATGCTCCCGCATGACGGCCTGCTCAGCGGACGTCAGGGGTCCGCTCTTGAGCAGGATCCCGTCCGGCACGGCAATCTTCCCCACGTCGTGCAGCAGCGCACCGAGTCCAACGGCCTCGCGCCGCGCGGCGTCGAGCCCGAGCCGACGGGACAAGAGCAGCGTGTACGCACGGACGCGCAGCGAGTGCTTCCCGGTGTCGTGCTCGCGCAAATCGAGCGCCGCCACCAGCCCCGTGACCGCCGCCGCATGCGCCTTCGCGATCTCGTCAAGGAGCCCGCGCTCGCGGTCGAAGAGGAGGCCCACCACGGCTCCGACGATCCACAACGTCACGAACTCGCCGAGCTGGTTGGCGCGCTCCATGGCGTCGGACGACCAGCGTAGCAAGGCGTGCAGCGCCAGCATCGTGCTCATCACGGCGGTCGCGCGGATCGAGCCCCGGAGGCCAAACCAGGCCGCTGCGACCCCCACCGGCAAGAAGTAGAGCTTGCGCGCCGCGATATGCAGCTGGTGCTGCGCGTGTGTTGCCGTCGGGATGGCGTAGTGCAACGTCGTGATCGCCAGCATCAGTCCGACCAACAGGACGATACGCCGCCGGTGCGACGGCGAGTCATCCCCTCCGTCCTCCGGCGTCGGCAACCAGGCTCTACGCTCAGGCGAAGACGTGCGTCGCGCCCTCAGTCGTGAACGCGATCACGTCGAAGGGCTCGGCCGGAGCGCTTTCCATTCCCGGTGATCCGCCCGGCATTCCAGGCACCGCGAGCCCCTTGACCGATGGACGCTCGGTCAGCAAGCGGACGAGCGCCGACGCTGGCACGTGCCCCTCGACCACATATCCCTCGACGAGCGCGGTATGGCACGACTGCAGCGCCGTCGGAACGCCGAACTCGCGCTTGACGGCACCGATGTCCTGCGCGAAGGTCGTCTCGATGCGAAACCCCGCCTCCTCCATCCGGCGAGCCCAGAGATGGCAGCACTGGCAGGCACTCGACGCGTGGAGGGCCACCAGCACCGGCGTTGTGACGGACTCCTCGCCGGACCGCCGAGACCACCACGCCGTGGCGGCCAGCGAAGCGCCGCCTAGCGCCGCCGCCAGCCACGTGCGCCGAGCGAATCGGCGTCCCGGGGACTGCTTCCTCTGACTGACCTGATCCGCGGATCTCCGCTGGCCTTCGTTCGAACTCAACACGTTACCTCCTTTGAATAGGTGCCGCCGGGCGGCGTCTACTGTTCGCCGCACACAGCCTGATGAATGCACAAACCGAGACAACCCTTCGCTTCTCCTGCGTGCCCGGCGCCACGCGAGCCGCGGCCCGTCCCGTCAGGTGTCGCGAAAACACGTCACTCCCAGGTCCGCCCTACCTCCACAACCGCAGCCCCGCGACGATCAGCGTCTCGCTGGCCGATTCACCAGCAAGCCGCGCCAACTCCGCGCTCCGCCCATAGCCACGCTCCCAGACCACGCCGAGATACGGCGCGAACTCACGCCGAATCTCGAACCGTGTACGCAACCCGAACGAAGTACTGCTCAACCCTCGCCCGACGCCGAACGCGTCGTCGTCCTTGAGTGACAGGGTGGACTCCAGGCGCGGCTGCAGCACGAGCCGTTGCGTCAGGAAGAGGTCGTACGAGGCGGTCAGATCGAAGGAGAGATTGCCGTCCGTCGTGACGAACAGCGACGGCTCGAGCTCGAACCAGCCCGGCGCCAATCCCTGCAGACCGACCAAGGCGCCCGCTCGCGACGCGCTCGCGCCCGGTGCCGTGCGCACGTCGGCGCGGGCGCCCAACTGCACGTCCCACCACGGCGTGAGCATCCGGCCATAGAGCACTTGGTACTCGCCGTGCGTCGCGCGCCCACTGGTCGCGGCGCTGCCGTCGGCCTTGAACCACAGGCGGCGGCTCGCTCCGCCGGTCCACGCGAGCACATCGAAAAGCAGGGGACGTGCAGCACCGGCCGCGTCGTACTCCAGCACTTCCGTCAGCACGAAGGTCTCTCGCCCCCACCTCATTCCGTGGGAGGCATCGTGCGGTACGCTATCGCGCCCTTGTGCGTGGACGCGGCCAGCCGACGAAAAGAGCACCGTGCTCGCGCTGAGAAGTCCCGCCAGCAGCAGCGACGTCCGCCGGCCTCGACGTTCACTCGGCATCGCCATGCCCCTCGTGGCCGGTCGGCGCACTCACGCGCACTTCACGAAACATCCCGACCTCCATATGGTAGAGCACATGGCAATGAAACGCCCATCGCCCAGGGGCGTCCGCCGTGACCAACAGCGACACGCGTTCCGCCGGCTTCACATTGATTGTGTGAATCCGCGGGCTGCGGTCGCCCTGTCCGTTCTCCAACTCCATCCACATCCCGTGCAAGTGCATCGGGTGGTTCATCATCGTGTCGTTCACCATCGTCAAGCGAATCCGCTCGCCGTAGGTGAACTCGATGGGCTCCGCTTCATCATAGGGCACACCGTCGATGGCCCACGTGAAGCGCTCCATATTGCCGGTGAGGTGAATCTCGATCTCCCGCGTCGGCGCGCGAAACTCCGCGTAGGGAGCCGCGGATCGCAGCTGCGAGTACAGCAACACGCGACGGCCATCCTCGCCCAGGCCCGCACCCGGCTCGGCGAGTCGACTCTTCGTACTCATTGGGACCATCGCGTTGCCATTGCCGTGCGTCTCCGCGCCGTGTGGTGTTTCCGGCGGCAACGTTCCGGGGGCGCGCAACGCCGCCGCATCCCCCATCGCCGACATATCGTGGCCCGCGTGCTCATCATCGGCTGCGGCTTTCGCCGGAGCGCTGGGCGGCATGTCGTGTCCCATCTCGGCGTGGTCCATCCCGTCCATCCCACCCATCGCGGAGTGATCCATCCCCATATCAGCCATCGTGAGCAGCGGACGGCGCCGACGCGGCGGAAGGTCGGCGAGCACTCCGGCGCGAGGCGCCAACGTCGCTGCGGTGAAGCCGCTGCGATCCATCGCCTCGGCGTACACGGCGTAGGCCCGGTCGTCGGGGAGCTGCACAATCACGTCATACGTTTCTGCAATCGCGATGCGGAACTCCTCAGTCTCCACGGGCTCCACTGGCTGCCCGCTCACTTGCACGACGGTCATCGGTAGGCCCGGTACGCGTACATCGAAGTACGAACCCGCCGCCGCGTTGATCACGCGAAGCAGAACGCGTTCTCCCGGCGCGAACTGCGCCGTCCAAGGCTCCTCGGCGGTGCGGCCGTTCAGCAGGTAGCTGTACGTCGCGCCAGTGACGTCCGCGATGTCCGTCGGATTCATCCGCATTCCGGCCCACATCCAGCGATCACTGATGGTGGCCGAGAATCCGTCGCGCGCGACGTCTCGGAAGAAGTCGGCCACCGTCCGGCGCTGATAGTTGTACGCGTCCGGCTGCTTCTTGAGCCGCGAGAGGACGCGGTACGGGTTCTCGAAGGTCCAGTCGGACAGCACCAGCGCGTGCTCGCGGTCATAAGCGGGGCCGCTGCGCTCGGCCGGCTCGATGATCAATGCGCCGTAGTGGCCAAGCTGTTCCTGCAACCCGGAGTGGCTGTGATACCAATAGGTGCCAGCCTGCTTCACCGCGAATCGGTACTCGAAGGTCTCGCCGCGTCGAATGCCCGGAAAGCTTAAGCCCGGCACGCCATCCATCTCGGGCGGCAAAATGATGCCGTGCCAGTGGATGGAAGTGTCTTCCGACAGCGTGTTCCGCACCCTGATGACGGCTTCTTCGCCCTCGCGGAATCGCAGCACAGGCCCGGGCACGGTCCCATTGATCGTCGTCGCGCGGGCGTTCCGCCCATCGAGTCGCACAATGGTTTCGGCGATAGTGAGGTCGTACTCGCGCACGCCGCCGGGCGCAGGAGCAAGCGCGGGTAGACCGGGGTTCAGAGAAGGTGCTGTGGCAACGCCCGCGCGGAGCGGTTCGGGTAGCGCAGCCGCAGCGCCGAGGAGTGCACCAGCCTCGAGGAAGCTCCGGCGCGAGACGTGGAAGTTTTGACGCGGTTGAGTCACGGTAATAGTTCGCTTGACACGAGAAGAATGGGCCATCGGGCTAAGAACGGCGCCTAACCGAAAGCTAGGCCCGTGTTTTACGTTCTGTAAAGCCCCTCTTCTCCACCCTGCATCCTTTGGCACTTGCCGACTGCAGTTCACACAGAGTAGACTCTATTGACAGGTTCGTCGTTCCTTCCCCTTTTCTCCAACCTCCTCGCCCTAATGTCTGGTATCTCTCGCCGCCTCGCCGTTGCCGTCGCGATGACCGTTGCACTCGCAGGCCGCGCCAACGCGCAGGACCACGCACACGCTGGCCACCAAGCGACGCCGAGCGCTGAGGTCGCGTCCGTGATTCAGGCGATCCAGGCGCTCTTCGCTGCCGCGGAGCGCGGCGACCTCGCGGCCCTCGATTCGATCTACGCCGGTGACAGCCTCCTGGTCATTGAGGGCTCCGGCATCAATCGCGGGTGGACGGACTATCGCGACAATCACCTCGCGCCGGAACTCAAGGAGTTCAGCAACTTCCGGTATCGGCCCTTCGAAATTGAAGCGCGCGTGTCCGGCAATCTTGCGTGGGCCACGTTTCGCTACGCGCTGAGCGCGGACCTGCCCAACGGCAAGGCTGACGTGGTTGGGCGCGGCACCGCGATTCTTGAGCGCCGTGGCGCGCGATGGGTCGTGCGCCTGACGCACACGGCTAGCCGTGCCCGCCGGCCCAGTGATCCGCCGATGCCCTGAGTCATCGCGGTTGCCGCACCGACCCTCTCGCCCCTAGAGTCAGAGTATGTCACCTCGCAAGCGTCGTATCCTTTCTCCCAAGTCACCCCGGCTCCCGGAGACGATGAATCTCTCAGGGAGCGGGGTTGGCACCGTCTTAGGTGAGCTCGAATCCCGACTGATGCGACTGTGCTGGGACGCCGCGCGGCCACTGAGTGCGCGAGAGATTCACGACCGTCTGCGGGCTGAGCATCCTGTTTCACCCCTGACGAGTACGACGGTGCTCAATCGCCTCGTGCGCAAGGGGTTTCTGTCGCGCGGGCGCGTGGATGGGTTGCTGCATTTCACGGCGCGCGTGGACGAGCCGGAGTTTGTCTCGCAAGCTTCGCGGCGGGCGGTGGAGGGTATCCTCTCGCTCGGTGCCGAAGCGGTGACGGCGTCGATCGTCGACGTGCTCGCCGAACGCGATCCCGAGCAGCTAGCCGAACTCGCACGCCTGATTCGTCGCAAGCTTCGCGAGCAGGACGGTTAACGCGATGGCGTCGGCGAGCGCCGGCGTCCGCCCCCCTGTCATACGCCGGGAGGAGCGACGCCGGCGCCTCTTGCTCTTCGCAATTGTCGCCCTGCTGCTCCTCGGCGTCACGCCAGTCGTCGGACATCACGTGCTCGGCGCGGTACCGTGGCTCTCGGCCGAGCAACATCATCTCGCGATGCTGTGCTTGGTCGCGTTGCACCAATTTCTTGAGCCCGTGCACGACATTGCGCATTGGCTGCTCTACGCGGGCGTCGTGTTCGTTGTATTGGAGCGGGGGCGGGTGCTGTGGCGACACGGACGCGTCATGCGCGACCTTCCACAAGCGCGCGTGAGCCCAGACTCTGCGATGGGACGTGCCGCGCTCGCGGCAGGACTTCGCATCGAGCAAGTGTGGGCCGTGCGTGGACTACCGATGCCTGCCTTTACGACGGGTTGGGTTCGGCCACGGGTCGTCGTTGCGACCGACCTCAGCGAGCGACTTACACCTGACGAGCTCACCGCCGTGCTCGCGCACGAAGCCGTGCACCTGCGGCGACGCGATCCGCTGCGTCTGTTCGCACTTCGCTCGCTGGCCTCGTTGCTGTTTTGGCTTCCCGTCCTTCGCCGAGTCGCCGCTGACTTGGAGGACGAGGTGGAGATCACGGCTGACGATGAAGTGGCGCTGTGCCTCGCGTTGCCGCTCGCCTCAGCTGTGCTCAAGCTCGGCGGGGGGGCATCGACTCCCGTTGCCGCGACAGTGGGATTTCAGCGCGCCGATTTGTTGCCGCGCCGCATTCGGCGTCTTGCCGGCGAGGATGCACTGGTGGTATCACACACGTCCACGCGTTCGCTCATTGCGGCATCGGTGGCATTGCTCCTTGCTTGGAGTTCCGGCGTGATGGTGTTGCATCCACTCAGCGACCCGGGCCAGCACGCAGCCCACGGGCCAGCGCATTGCGACCATCCGGAGGCGAACCCACTCACGCATCTCTTCTGCCGCGGCTGGTCGTTTGGGGGCGATGGATGCCCGCACGAGGCCGCGCGTCGCTCAACGCCGTAATGCCTGCACCGGAAGGCGACGAAGGGTTGTGCCCTTGCGGCGCGGCCAGCCGACAGTAATATTTTACACACAGTAAAGCGCCTTCACCCACTCCTGCTCCCCTATGCGCAATTCCCTTCGTTCGCTTGCCTTCATCGCTGTACTTGCCCTCGCCATCCCGCTGAGCGCCGCGAGCGCCCATCCTCGCCTGCTCAAGTCGACGCCAGCCGCCGACAGTCGCTCCGCAGAAGCGCCACGCGAAGTTGCGCTCACGTTTAATGAATCACTTGATCTCGCGCTCACCCGCGTGACGTTGCACCACGGCGAGATGGCCATCCGCTTGGGAGCGCTTCAGTTCGCCCAGGGCGACGACAAGACCGTGACCGCGAGCATTGTCGGTTCCCTCGCGCCGGGTCGCTACACCGTTCGGTGGCAAGTCACGGGTGATGACGGTCATCCAGTGCGTGGCACGTTCACGTTCGAGGTCCTCGCGGCACGCTCCGCAGCGCCGCCATCCTCGCATCGTGAGCTGACCGCTCGATGATGGAGAGCGTCTTCGGGGTCGAGTCTCCGGCCTTCGTGGCAATTCGGGCGGTACTGTCCGCCTGCACGGTTCTGCTACTGGGCGCGCTCGCATTGCGATTCGTGGTATTGCGTCGTTATGAAGGGCCGGATGCTCGGGAGTTGCGGGATGCCATCGACTCCACGCTTCCGCGGTGGATCTTCGCACTCGGGTTGGTGGCACTGCTCGCAACGTTGGCGAGACTCGGCGCGCAGCACGCTGCGGTGTTCGGTGGTGATGTTGCACCGTCGGGCGAGTCGCTCTCCGCACTCCTGTTTCGCGCGGGGTGGGGGCGCACGTGGTTGGTGGCGCTAGCCAGTGCGGTCGCAGTGACTTGGGTCGCACCTCGACTACGACAGAACACCACAGCAGGGTGGGCGACTCTCGCCGGCGCAGTTTTCGCGTTCACTGTGACGCAACCGTGGTCTGGTCATCCCGCAGCTGCGGCGGAGCCGATGCTGGCGATCGCGACGCAGTTCGTCCATGTGGTCGGCGCCGGTGGATGGCTCGGGAGCCTGGCGCTGCTGACGTTCGTTGCGGTCCCTGCTGCGGGTCGAGTGAGCACAGAGCATGCAAGCAGCGCCGATGCGCGAATCGCCGCACTTGTGCGTGCGTTCAGTCCCACGGCTCTCATCTTTGCCTCGGTGCTTGCGGTCACGGGTCTCGCGACTGCATGGGTCAACCTCGGTAGTGCGGCCGCGCTTTGGCAAAGCGTGTACGGGCGCACGCTTCTGCTTAAGCTTGCGCTTCTCGGGGTTGTAGCTGGGACGGGCGCATACAATTGGCGGCGTGTGCTTCCGTCGCTCGGCCAGTCAAATGGTAGCGCGGCGCTGCGACGGTCTTCACTCGTGGAACTCGCGGCGGGAGTGCTCGTGCTGGTGGTGACTGCGGTGCTTGTCGCCACTCCAATGCCTGGCGAATAGCGCGTAGGACAGGGCCGGCATAACGAAGCTTGCTGGCTGACAGCCACGCTATTGTAGCGCCCGCTTCGCGGGCGCATTTTATGGAGTGTCTGCAGCAGAAGCACACGTTACACCCAAATCATGTGAGAAATCGTTGACATCGACTCTGTCAGAACGTTCAGCTCGCCGTTGGCTCATCTTCAGCGGCTTGTGCTTCGGAGGCTCGCTGATCTTGGCACCATTCTCAAGTGGTCTGAGCCGCTGGCTGGTGCCGCTCAGTACCGGGTGCACGGCGGTCAGCTGGTTTTTCCTTTGGCGGGCGGCACGAAGGGCCGGTTCCGTGCCTACGGATCAGTAGGGATGGCAGGGCTCCTTCATTTGCCGCGCGCCCCGATTCGCCTCCCGGAGACCGCGTACGCTCGCGCAGGTCGTGCCGGGCGCGTTCGGCTATCGGCTGACGGTGGTCAAAGCGGGCGCGACGCCGCACTATTCAGAAAGCCCCCATGTTCAAGACAACAGAATACTTCGCGTACACTCGGGCCAGGGCCGACCGCGCCGCGATTCGGGACGAATGGATCGTGCGGGCGATCGAACATCCGCTTGCCGAGGCGACCCAAGGGGATGGCCGGATTCGTCGATGGGTCTACATTCAAGAGGTAGGGCGGTACCTCCGGGTGGTGCTACTTTCGGACGCGCTCACGGTCCACAACGCCTTCTTTGACCGCAGGTTCGAGCCATGAACGTCAAGTACTTCAGGGATACGGATACGGCGCTACTCGAATTTTCGGACGCCGAAGTGGAAGAGACGCGCGAGATCAGTGAGAACGTCTATGTCGATCTCGACAAGGCAGGCAATCTGGTGAGCATGACGATCGAACATGCGGCGACCGTGGCGCGCCTGCCGCATGTGCGCATCGAGGAGATCGACGCGAGCGCGGCGTAACGTTGCTCGCTGCGCTTCGCGTGGGCACGGTCGCTGGCATCCCCGCCGAACAGGTCTTGCGCTCTTTCCGCGCCAAGCTCGCCCAGTTGTGGCCCGCGAGCTCACGTTGCGCGGGAGGAGTCCGAGGTTGCTTCGCACCGTGATGTCGCCGTTCGCCGTTGCTCGGCGAGGCCATTTCTCAGTACTTCTATCGAAAAGGGTTCTATGGCGATCGTCACCATCTCTACGAGGTTCCAGGTCGTCATTCCCCGGGAAATCCGGAAGGCGCTGCGACTCGAGCCGGGCCAGAAGGTGCAGGCCCTCCAATACCAGAACCGGGTCGAGTTCATCCCCGTGCAGTCTATGAACACGATGCGGGGCTTCCTTAAGGGGATCGACACGACGAGCGTCCGCGAGTAGGACCGCGTGTGAACCTGCTCGATGCCTCAGCGCAGCAGAAACCACCACACGGCGCCGCCGGCTGCCGCCAGTGCCGCACCACCTGCGGCCACCCATTTCATGGCACCACCCGATGACGGCACTTCGCCGCGAGGCGCCGCGCCAGCACGCTTGCTGTTGCTCGACGTGGCCGGCTTTCTCGCAGTGCCGCGCACAGGAGCCGAGGCTTCGGTGGAGATGGCCTGCTGTCCCTTGTCGGGTGTGGGTAGCACCACGGCCACGCTGCGCGGGGACTGACGCGGCGGCGTGGGGGGCGCGGTGTCCTTCACCGGCGCCGGGGCCACGGCTTGGGCAGGCGCGACCACGTCATCGACAATGGCGACTGGCTCCGTGACCACGACGGGCGTCATGGCCTCAACGACCTCGACCGGCTCAATGACCGGCGCGGGCTCGACGAGATCAATGGTCGGGTCGTCCACGATGCCATGCTGCACGGTGAAGCCCAGCATGGCCGGTGGTTCATTCACCGGCGCATCCGTTGCCGGTGTTGGCGCAGCGATCATCTCCGCGGTATCGACGATGTCGATTTCGATGTCCACGGCATCCACCATCTCCACCGACTCTACCGTCTCCACCATCTCGACGGTCTCGATGGATTCGACGGCATCGGTGATCTCGATGGTGTCGATGATCTCCACGGTGTCGAGCTGGTTCACCGGCTCGGAGATGGCCGGCACACCAGACGGCGTCGTGCGCAACAACACATCGGTGAGCACCACGGCATCGCGTAGCGGCTGATCTTCCCAGTCGTCGTCGGCGGCAATGCTGCTGTGCACGTACACCGGCGGCACGGGCACCAGCGCAGGCGACGGAGCAGGCGCCGGTGCAGCGGGTGGCACAAGCAACGCATCCACGTCGTCCTGCTGGGCCTGCGCCAAGGCCTCGCGCTCGGCCACCGTGCGCGTGACTTCCGCGAGCACGGCCGAGACCGGCGTCATGGAGGGCGTGGACACATCAGTCGGCATGGGAACTGACACCGGAGCCGGCGGCGCCACTGGCAATCCAACGGGCGGTGTGAGCGACGCCTCCTGCGCCTGACGGGCTCTCACAGCGGCCACACGCGCAAGCAGCGCATCGGCACGCGCGGTAGACAGCTCATGCGCGTCCAGCAGGGCATGCAGGCGCAGCAGCATGGGCTCGGCGTTGGCCGGATGACCGGCCGCGAGGGCAATGCGTGCGCCGTTCTCGAGCACGGTGGCCAGGCGCGCGTCTTCGTCGCCGACACGATGCTCGATGCCCGCGATGGCGCGCTGCACCAGCGCCATGGCCTCGTCTGCGCGACCGGCGGCCGCGAGCATGACGGCCAGATCGGTGCGCGCACGCGCCACCGGCATGCCGTCCTCGCCGGCCAGCGCGACACGCAGGGCGCAGGCCCGCTGTGCCTGCTGAATGGCGTCGTCCAGGCGGCCCGCGCGATACAGGGCCTGCGACAGATTGCCGAGCACCATGGCCAGCGGGTCGTGCGCCGTGGCATCGGCCGGCAACCGGCGCGCCAGGGCATCGGCCGCCGCCGCAAACGCCTCCGCGGCCTCGCTCCACTCCGCGTCGGCGGAAAGGGCGAGGCCTCGGTCGTTGTCTTCCCACCAACTGTCAGCGGGGAGTGCGGGATCGTGCTGGGTCATGCCGGAGTGGACCATACCTTGGCTGACGCGCCGTGACAGGGGGCGTCACGTGTCCAGCCATCTGTCATCAGGATCGTGCCCGGACCGTGATACCCTCGCAGAATGCGAGACGGTCCGCCGCGGAAAAGACTGGCAAGTCGCCACACGATGCGCGTGCAGCCACTCGAGAGGGGGAAGCGCAATATGCCACCGCAACGTCGGCATGCCAGCATCCGCGCAAATTTCGCGTTGACGTGTGCGTGGGATGTCGTAGGTTGGAGACATGTCGCGCCGTGAACTCCCGCTCATGAATATGCCTCGCAGCACTCCGCTACGCAGCACTCCGCTACGCAGCACTCCGCTACGCAGCGCCGCCAGCATATTGGCCACGGTGCTCGCGACCGCCTGCGGTGGGTCGCAGGACACGATCATCCCCAAGGCCACGCCCGAGGAGATCGAAGCCGCCAGCGCACGCGCCGATTCCATGCTGCGTGCACCGGATCGCACGGAGCAGATGCTGGACTCCATGCGGCGGGCCATGGACCGTCAGGTCGACTCGGCCATGGTGACCACCGGCAGCGGCGACGGGACCATTGCCCCGGTACTCACCGAGGCGGGGGCGGCGGCGGTGGCGGCCACGGCGGAACTGGCCGCATCGGCCGGGCGTGAGATGTCGCGCCGCGCGCAGGCCAGGGGCGACTCCATGGCGCGCGCCATTGCCGCACAACTGGCCGCCACTGACGCGAGCTCCGACAGGGCGCGTGGTGACTCCGTACGCGGCGTGCTGGTGTGGCAGGGCGCTGAACCCGCGCGCAACGTGGCGCTCAAGCAGGGCGCGCAGACGGTCACCCTCAGCGGCATGGCCACCGGTGGCCTAAGCAAGCTGGTGGGCACCGAGGTCACGGTGCGTGGGGTCAAGGTCACGCCACGTGATGTGGTGGTGTCGGACTTTGTCGTGCGCGCACACGAGGGGGTGCCGGCGCTCGATGGGATCGTCGAGTCGGATGGCAGCCTGCGGCTGACTGACGGCAGCGGCGTGCGTCGTGTAGTGCTGCCCGAACCGGTGCGCGAGATGACCGGTGCGCGCGTGTGGATTGCGCAGCGCAATGGCCGTACGACCGGTTACGGACTGATCGTACGGCGCTGAGCGCTTTACTCTGATTGCTTGGCGTTGAACGCGCGACGCGGTATCAGCCCGCGTCGCGGATGGCCATCATGGGTGTTTCGCGGTACACATCACGGCTCGTGAGCCAGCCAATGAGCATGGTCAGCAGCAGCATGCCGACCGCAATGATGGCCGTTGGGCCAAGTGCCGCGTCGAAGGGCGTGTCGAACAGGAAGGTCGTGATGCCCCAGGCGCCGCCAAACGAGAGCAGCATGCCCGTGAGTGCACCGAGTGCGCCGAGCGCCGCATACTCCGCCAGCAGCACCCGCGCCACCTGACGGCGCGAAGCGCCCAGGGTGCGCAGCAACACACCTTCCCGCAGTCGGGCCCGGCGCGTGGCGGCCACGGCGCTGAAGAGCACCGGCACACCCATGGCCAGTGAGAAGAGACCGAGGAAGCGAATGGCCAGCGTCACGCGATCGACGATGTTGCCAATGGTCTGACGTACGAGTGTGAGATCGAGACTGGACACGTTGGGGAAACGCCGCACGATGTCACGCTGCACGGTGGACAGGGCATCACCCGCCGGCACGTTGGCAATGAACACGAACTGTTGCGGCGCACGACGTAGCGCGGCCGGTTCGAAGACGGCAAAGAAGTTGGCTTCGAAGCGGCCCCAGTTCACCGTGCGCGTATTGGCCAGCACCGTGCGCACGGGCACCCCCTGCACGTTCCACACGATCGTGTCGCCGACACTCACGCCCAGGTCCTGCGCGAGTTCGGTTTCGAGCGACAGCGCAAACGGTGCATCGGGATTGGCCGCACGCGCGGCATCCCGCTCGGCGGCCGGCGCAAACCACTCGCCACTGGCCAGCGTTTCCGAGGCCGAGATGGAATCGCGATACGTGGAGCGATACTCGCGGCGCAGCGTCCAGCCCGCGCGTCGCACCGTGGTATCCGCCTGCAGCTCGGTCACACTGCGGCCGTTGATGGCATCGATGCGCATGGTGACGATGGGGGTGCGCTGCACCACCTCATGACCGCGCGCCCGGAAGAGCGAGTCCAGCGGCGGGGCCTGGTCGTCCTGCACGTCAAACAACAGCAGGTTGCCCGCGGCTCCGCTGGTGGTGGCCTGCACGGTGCCGAGCAGATTGGCCTGCACGAGATACACGGTGCTGAGCAGGAAGGCGCCAAAGCCCAGCGCGAGGGTGACCGCGCGTGTCTGATTGGCGGGGCGGTGCAGGTTGGCGATGCCCTGACGCAATTCAAACGGCCAGGACGGACGGGTCGTGCGACGCGCGAGTGCAATGAGCAGTGTGGCCGCCACCCAGAGCACACCCACGACGGCCACGATGCCGGCGGTGGTGGCAAGGCCCTCACGCACATTGCCAATGCGCGAGAGCACAATGGCCACGACACTGCCCACCAGCAGGCCGTCCACCAGCAACCGTGCGCCGTCGCGCCATTCACTGGGCAGCGCCGCCGGGTCGGCGTTTCGACGAATGGCCTGCAGCGGCGACACGCGGCGCAGTGCGAGCAGCGGACGCAAGGCAAACACCAGCGACACCCAGACACCGGTGCCGAGTCCCAGCAGCAGCGGCAGGGGCTCGAGCTGAATGGCCACGTCTACGGGCAGGAACTCGCCCGTGACCTTGGGCAGGAGGAACTGCACGGCCACACCCAAGGCGGCGCCGGCCGTGGCGCCAACCAGACCCATGGCCGCCGCCTGCACCACGTACAGCGCCATGACCTGACGACTGGTGGCACCAAGACAGCGCAGCACGGCCACGGTGTCGATCTTGGACGACACAAACGCGTTCACCCCACTGGCCACGCCAATGCCGCCCAACAGCAGCGCAATGAGACCAATCACGCTGAGAAAATCCGCGAGCCGCAGCACGGCCTCGGTGAGGTCCTCCTCGGTGTCGGCCACCGTGCGCACGCGCACACGAGTGGCCGGCGTGCGGGTGCTGAGGCCTGTGGCAGCGGAGGCGGAATCGGTTGTGGCGCTACGCGTATCGCTGCTGCTGTCTGCGGTAGCCAGCGCCGCGCTGCTATCAACACCGAGCGGCAAGGTGACCGTGGTGTCTTCCTCGGCTTCACCACCGCCAGGACCCGCACGTTCGTTGTCGTCACCACGCGCTTCGCGGGCTTCCTGCAGTGCAGCGGCGACCGGATCGATGCGGCGCCGCAGGTTGCGCGCCACAAGGGCCGCACTACTCGTGCTCTGCTGCGACGCGGGGAGCTGCAGCACCATTTCGTATTCGGCGCGACTGCCGAACTGCAGCAGCCCCATGCTCGGCAACCAGCGCTCGGACACATAAATGCGCGGGCCGATGACGGCCGTGATGCCGGCGTCGCCCGGCACATTGCCGAGTGTGCCGGCAATGGTGAAGCGCTGCTTGCCAAGACGCAGGGTGTCGCCCACGCGCGTGTCGAGTGCCACGAGCAGCGAGGCGTCGACAAACGCAATGCTGTCGTCATGCACACGCGCCCAGCCGTCGGCGGGCACGGTTTCCACGGCGCCGTAGAACGGATAGCCGCGCCCCACGGCGCGCACTTGTGCGAGACGTGTGGTGCCAGCGGGTTCGGCCAGCGCCATTGAGGCAAACGTCGTCACGCGAGCCATGGGCACGTTGGCCGTTCGCAGCGAATCGGCAATGGTGTCGATGACGGCCGGGAACGCGTTGCGCGCCTGCAGCGCCATGTCGCCGCCCAAGAGGGCGCGCGACTGATTGCGAATGGAACGCGTGACGTTGCCGGCGAAGGAGTCGATGGCCACGAGGGCCGCGACACCAAACGCAATGGACGACATGTACAGCGCCAACCGGCGGCGGGCCGTGCGACTTTCGCGCCAGGCCAACCTCAGCAAGGTCGCGATGGTCATGCGGGTTGGTCGTGCTGATGGAATACGTCTTCCACGATGACGCCATCACGCAGACGAATGGTGCGCTGCGTGCGCGCGGCGAGGGCCGGGTCGTGTGTGACGAGCACGATGGTGCAGCCGCGCTCGCGATTGAGCGCCTGCAGCAGTTCCACGATGCGCTCGCCGGTGCTGCCGTCGAGATTGCCCGTGGGTTCGTCGGCGAAGAGAATGCGCGGCTCGTTCACGAAGGCGCGGGCCAGCGCCACACGCTGCTGCTCACCGCCCGAGAGTTGCTGCGGGAAGTGGTGAATGCGGTCGCCCAGCCCCACGCGGGTGAGCAGGTCGGTGGCGCGTGTGGCCGCTTCGCGCACCGTGCCGGTGCCCGAGAGCTCGAGCGGCACCTGCACATTCTCGAGCGCCGTGAGCGTGGGAATGAGCTGGAAGCTCTGAAACACGAAGCCCACTTTCTCGCCGCGCAGCTTCGCCCGTGCGTCTTCGTCCAGCGTATTGAGGTCGACCCCATCGAGGGACACCGAGCCCTGCGACGGGGTATCGAGTCCGGCAAGCAGGCCGAGCAGGGTGGTCTTGCCGCTGCCGGAGGGGCCGACGATGGACACAAAGGCCCCGGCCGGTACGTCAAAGGACACATGATCCAGCACCGTCAGATGCTGGGTGCCGGACTTATACTCCTTGGTCAACCCACGAGCGACGAGCATGCGAGAGCAATCAGAGGGGAACCGACGTCGGATGGCCGTGGCGGCGCTGCTGATGGCAGCAGGCACCGCGATGGCGTGCAGTGACGGGGCAGCGGCGCGTGCGGACAGCACGGGTGCAGCGGCCTCGGCCAGAGCGGAGAATACACCGGATAACGCGAAAGAGCCGGCTTCACGTGCCCCGCGGCTGGTCATTCTCGGGACGAGTCTGACGGCGGGCCTTGGCCTGCCACCGGAGAAGGCCTACCCGTCGGTGCTGCAGGCGCTGGCCGATTCGGCCGGCGTGCCGGTGCGCATCGTCAACGCGGGGCTCAGCGGCGAGACCTCGGCGGGGGCGCTGCGCCGCGCGGGCTGGGTGCTGGACCAGCCGGCTGATGTCGTGGTGCTGGAGGTGGGTGCCAATGACGGGCTGCGGGGTGTGGACCCCGACTCGACCTACGCCAACCTGCTGGGGCTGATCGACAGTGTGCGCACGCAGCAGCCGGGGGCCAGGGTGGCTCTGGTGCAGATGGAAGCGCCCACGAACCTCGGGCCGCAGTATACGCGGGCCTTTCACGAGGCCTACGTGAAGGCGGCGGCGGCCCGGCAGGTGCCCCTGCTGCCCTTCCTGCTGGAAGGGGTGGCCGGGGTGGCGGCGCTCAACCAGGGCGACGGCATTCACCCCAATGCCGAGGGGGCGCGTCGGGTGGCGGCCACCCTGTGGACGGGTATCCGGCCGTTGCTGGCGTCTGATGGCGCCAAGGCGGATTCGGCGGGGTCGGGGGCCACGGTCCGATAGGCGGGCAGGCCCTACCGGAGGGCGGCCAGGGGGCCTATGTTTCGAGGCTGCACCGGTTTCCGGTCCAAACCCGACGTTCAACCTGCGCGCAGGTCTTTCTTATGGCTTTCTCCGCAACGCAAATCCGCCGCGGCATGGTCCTCGTGTTCGAGGGCGATCCGTGCCGGGTCATCGAGTTCCGTCACCACACGCCGGGCAACCTGCGCGCGATGGTGCAGGCGAAGCTCAAGAACCTGCGCACGGGTTCGAGCTTCGAGCATCGTTTCCGTGCCGCGGACACGATCGTGAAGGCGGACATGGAAACGCACGAGCTCGAGTTCCTGTATCAAGGCGGCGACTCGTACCACTTCATGAACGCCGAGAACTACGACCAGATCGAGCTCGACGAAGAAGCGTTGGGTGATTCGGCCCCGTGGATGCAGCCGGGTCTCAAGATCCTGGCCGAGTACTACAACGGCCGGCCGATCGGCATCCAGCTCCCGAACTCGCTCGTGTTCGAGATCGTGGACACGGCGCCGGTGGTGCGTGGTGCGACCAAGACGGCGTCGTCGAAGCCGGCCAAGCTGGAGAACGGCGTGACGGTGAACGTGCCGGAGTTCGTGGAGCAGGGCACGCGCGTGCGTGTCAATCCGAACACCGGTGAGTACCTCGACCGCGCGAAGGACTGAGCGGGAGAGTCAGGCGGGCGGGGCGGCAAAGTTTTTTGACAGAAGAGCCCGCCCCCCGCTTGAAATCTTCGCGGCGACCGGTTAGCCTTGGCGTCTCCTGTGGAACGCAGCCGGTTGCTGAAGCGGTGACTGCAGGGGCACGAGCGGTGGTTCGCTGCAGCTCGTCATGGTGGCCGTAGCTCAATCGGTTAGAGCACCGGATTGTGGTTCCGGGGGTTGCGGGTTCGATTCCCGTCGGTCACCCTGAGTCACACTGGCGAGTAGCGGGGCGCGGAAATCGTGACCAACGCCGCTCTCCGGAGGTCCGTAGCTCAATTGGTAGAGCACCGGTCTCCAAAACCGGCGGTTGGGGGTTCGATTCCCTCCGGGCCTGTTACAACAGCAGCTTGGAGTTGTGAGCTGTGAGGTTTGAGTGCTCTACTCAGAGCTCAAAGCTCATCACTCGTAGCTGCAGTTTGGCGGTATCGTCTAGGGGACTAGGACACAGCCCTCTCAAGGCTGGAACACGGGTTCGAATCCCGTTACCGCTATCGCTGGCTTTGCAGGTCCGGGACCGGAAGGCCGGTGCAGTGCATACGGCTCCATCGTCTATCGGTTAGGACGCGACCCTTTCAAGGTCGAGAGACGGGTTCGATTCCCGTTGGAGCTATCGAAGGTGCAGGAACGCAGGTGCAGGTGTTGTTGGGGGGCGTAGCTCAGTTTGGTTAGAGCACTCGACTGTCACTCGAGAGGTCGCGGGTTCGAGCCCCGTCGCTCCCGTCAGCAGTATGGCTCGCAGGTTGCAGGTGCATGACGCAGGTGCAGGACAGCAGTCCGCGTGTGCCGGTTCGGGCATCGGAGTGCCAGCGCTCTGGTGGTGAAATTGGTAGACACGCCGTCTTGAGGGGGCGGTGCCGCAAGGCGTCGCGGTTCGAGTCCGCGCCAGAGCATGCCTCTCTGCAGTCGAAGGTTCGCAGTACCTCAGTACCGCCACAGTAGCTCAGTGGTAGAGCACCCGATTCGTAATCGGGCGGTCATCGGTTCAATCCCGATCTGTGGCTCTTCAAACGATGGACAGCACGCGGCTTCCGATAGTGTCGGAGGCCGCGTGTTTTTTTTGTGTCGCATGCAGACAGTGCATAGTGAGTCATGCTGTGGCATGCGCGTGTGTTCGCGGGGTAGGGCCTGGCAAGCCGATGCGTGTTGGCATGGGCGTGATGTGCGATGCGCTGCGCGGGATGCGCGACGCGCGACGTGCGACGCGTGATATCGCCGAGGCCATTCGGGCCGTCGGCCGGGTCCAGAAATACGAGGTGGCGGTGCAGCAGGCGAACATGGGTCGGAGGACGGTGGTGTGCGCGGCAAGCGTGTTGCTGAGCGCCGTGATCACGGGCTGCAACTCCAGCACGGGGACGGACACGCCCAACGGGCGCATTCCCACGTCGCTGGTCATGGGCGCCGGTGTGGACGGCCAGGTTGCCAACGTGGGTTCCGCCGTGCCGACCCTGCCCAGTGTGATCGTGCGTGACCAGGACGGTCAGCCGCTGCCCGGTTCGGTGGTGTTGTGGGCGGTGCGCAGCGGTGGCGGCACGGTGGGCTTTGCCAGCAGCGCTGCCGACTCGCTGGGGCGCGCGAGCACTTCGTGGGTTCTGGGGCGCAGCGCCGGTACGCAGGTGCTGGCCGCACTGCTCACCACCGGCGATTCGCTGCGCATTGCGGCGACGGCCCGCGCGCTCGCGCCCAACACCTTTGAACTGATGGACGGCGACAATCAGGAGCTCGCTGCCGGCGCGCAGTCCGCCCCGCTCGTCGTGCGGGCGCAGGACGTGTATCTCAATCCGGTCGCCGATGCCGTCGTGCGCTGGCAGACCTCGGCTGGCGTGCTCGAGGCGCACAGTGTGCGGACCTCGGCGGCAGGCACGGCCTCGGTGCGGGTGACCATGCCGCAATCCACGTTGCCCGAGGGCGTGGTGCGTGTGACGGCACGCCTCGAGAACGGCGCCTCGCTGGAGTTTGTGCTGCGGCAGCGGCGCTGAGCGGCTTGCCGGCTGAGTGGTTAGCCGCCGAGTCGGTGGTCGGCGGGGCCTTTACCGGGGCGGGGCGGCGGGAGTAGCTTGTGACTTGGAACGCGGTGCGGTTGGCCGCGCTTCGCGGGCGTAATTCAGTTGGTAGAATGCCAGCTTCCCAAGCTGGACGTCGCCGGTTCGAGCCCGGTCGCCCGCTCTCGCAGCACTCGAAGTCAGACTGGTGGTTACGGCAAAGGCACCCGGAAACGGGTGCCTTTTTCGTTCGTGATCACACCAAACGTCACACAAGTCTGCGGGGGCCAATTGATTGACGTGGCGGTGCGCTACCTCCAGTGGCTAGCGGGAACGGCTGGATGTTATTACGTTGGTTATAACGTCAAGTCGGAGCTTTCATGCCCAAGATCGAGACCTACAGCGCCAGCCCGGCGCAGATCGGCAACTCACGCGGCTACCGGATGGACGCCGCGCTCTTTCAAGCACACCCCGAGTTGCATGAGGGCAGCTTCGAGGCCGCCTACCTCGGCGCGGGCACGATCCTGTTGCGGCCGCGCACGCCGGATCCCGCGAAGGGGCGTGTTGGCGATGGCGCAGACGACATCGATCCCGTCGCCGCCGCGTATCTCGCTTGGAGCGAGCGGACCATGATCGAGCAGCCGAACCTCTTGCGTGAGATGTCGATGCGCGAGTTTGCGCTCGCGGAAGCGCTCATCGCGGGAATGCGGGTCGACCTCGACCGCGACCGTCTCCCGGACGACTTCGAGCTTCCGTGACGGATCTCCTCGTTCGGGCAGGCCAGCATGCCGGCTCGTAAGCGTGCCAAAGCAAAGGAGGCGCCGCCGCAAGCGGCGCCTCTCGTGCTCAATGGCTGGACATTCGTGGCGTGGCCGGACTTCGACGAGCGCTGGCGCGCCTTGATCACCACCGTCGCCGCACAGCGCGTGGCCAGCCCCACGGGTCCCCTGTCAACTCCGGAGGCCACCGTGCTTGCCGCGCTGGTGCGTCTGTTGAGGGACCACATCGCACGCGATCCGAACGCAGCAGACTACCGACTCAAGGCCAACCTCAGCGCATGGCGCCGGGTAAAGTTCCTTGGGCGCCTTCGCTTGTTCTATCGCTTCAGCTCCGCCCATCAGCTTGTCGTGCTGACGTGGCTGAACGATGAGAAGACACTTCGAAAGGACGGAGCGACGTCCGACCCCTATCAGGTGTTCGCCGGGATGCTCTCACGCGGCGAAGTGCCGGAGACGTGGGGCGCTTTGGTGGCCGGGGCGAAAACGCTGCACGCGCCGCTCCCCGACAAGGGCCGGTAAGCGCGCGGCGCCGGCGGAGGTACCGCGCCCACCGTCGATGTGGATCTGGAGAATCTGGCCACAGCCACCGTGTCGCAACACATTGGGTTTGGGAAACGTCCAACTCCCCTCTCCTTCGGTGGAGTCACGGTGGTGACGTATGATCCTTCAACTGCTATCTCAACTCACAGTGCTAGCAAGAGCCACACGTCGCATGAATTCAAATCACGAACCCTCAGAATGGCGAGGCTCGATGATTTGGCCCTACCGGAGTGTCGTGGAGGGACGCGGGCCCTGCCACTCCACGACAGTCTGGCAACTCCACCCGGCATATATGTCACGCCAACTCGCGCCAAAGTCGCCGAGGCGCTAGAAGATCTGACCCATCGCCCCCTCGGCGAGTTCGAGTGTGTGCGTGGTGAATGTGTAGCGTCCCGGTTGGAACACATCCGTAACTCGGTAGATCCGTTCAATGCCAACGGGATTGAAAATGTGGAGTCGCACCTCCACGCCGTGCTCGGTGTGCGTCACCCGTGGCGGCCAGTCTTCGCGGTCGCGATGCCGCCAGGTCCATTGGTTGCTCTGCAGATTGTCGGCCGTTTTCCGCCGACCGCGATTGTCGCGGGATTGGGCGGGCGGTTTGCCAAGCAACTGACACGCACCCCAACTCACGCCGTGCCAGAGCGCAGCGAACTCGCATAGCTCGCGATAGAGCAACGACGCGCTCAGGTATGACAGCGGGGAGCCGTCACCCTCGATGGCATCCATGACGTGGTCGAGCGCCGAGGGCGGCCGTGGTACGTTGAAGAAGTCGACCAAGGTCTGGCACTGCTCCGGGGGCGGAAACGGCGAGTGCGCCGGCGTGGCATACACCACGCCGTTACCGTCATGACCTGATCGAAAACAGTACGCGTGCAAGGCATGATCCGGCCTGATACGCAGTGTGTCGAACGCCCCCAGCACACGCATCGGCGAAACCGGGCTGATGGACCAGCCCTGAGGCAGGTCCCCTGGCAACCGTGCTGCACGCTGTGCCTTACGGCGCAGGGCCTTCGCCCTGCCGGTGGCAATACTCACGGTGGACACAGGATTCAGCTCCTTGCACGCTAGATCGACGGGCTTCAGGTGGTTGGCCGCCTTGGTACCACGACGCCGCTCGGAGCCTGTGGGCAACGGGTCGAGCGATCAGCGAGGCAAGGCAATCGTGGAACCCTACTTGACATAGCCCTGGGGGGTATGCGATACTATACCCTATAGGGGTATTGCTTCCCCTTCTCGCGCTGCACTTCGCAGCGCAGCCTCAACCGGAGACCCAGTCCATGGACAGCACCAATACTCGCGCCACGCTCACCATCAGCGGCATGAGCTGCGGCCACTGCGTATCGGCCGTCAAGCAGGCCCTCGGAGAACTGAACGGTGTGACCATCGAACAGGTGGCCATCGGCTCAGCCACTGTGCGGTACGACCCCGCGGTGGTGCAGCCGTCGGCCATCGCCGATGCCGTAAGCGACGCGGGCTACACGGCCAGCATCAACTGATCGCACACGCGATCCGCCACACGGAGACGACCATGATCAACGGAACGGACTGGCTCGTGATTGGCGCGGGGCTCGCCGCCATTTCGTGGGTGAACTGGTACTTCTTCCTCGCCGGTCGGACGCCGGTGCCGGTGGCGATGTCTGTCGCGGCGTCGTCGCCACGTTCGACGTCGAGCATGGAGGCGGCGCCGAGCGGGCCCACGGAGCACACCATCGTGGTGGACGGCGGTTACAGCCCCGCCGTGCTGCAGGTTGAGGCTGGGCGTCCGCTGCGCCTGGTGTTCGATAGAAGGGACAGCGGCAGCTGCTCGGAGGAGGTCGTCTTCCCCGAGTTCGGCATTCGCAAGTTCCTCCCCAGTGGCAAGCGCACGGTCGTTGAGGTCACGCCGCCGAAGGCGGGACGCTACGACTTCACCTGCGGAATGAGCATGCTCCGCGGCACACTCGTCGTCACCGACTGAGCGTGCAACCGCGCGCCCACGGCGCGCAGGATGCAGGGAGACTTCATGAGTACCACAACCACAGCCACCCAAACCAGCGCCACTGATGGCGCGCGCAATACCGGCGCCAGTGAAACCGTGCGCATCCCGGTGAGCGGCATGACCTGCGCCGCGTGCTCGGCTCGTGTGCAGCGTGCCCTCGAAAAGCAGCCCGGCGTTGCCGACGCGAATGTGAATCTGATGATGAAGACGGCCACCGTGCACTTCGACCCCCGTGTGGTGTCGGCGGAGCGCCTCGTCAGCACCATCGAAGCCACCGGGTATGGCGCGCAACTGGCCTCGCCGGATCAGACGGCCTTCGAGGAGCAGGAGGCGCGCGATCGTGCGTCGGCCGAAGAGTTCACGGAGCTCCGTCGCAAGGCTATCGTGAGTGGTGTGGCCGGTGTGGTCGCGATGATCGTGTCCATGCCGCTCATGGCGCCGGGCGTCTCGGACATGGCGGGAGGGCATGCGCATACCGGCGTGGTGGCCGATCCGTTCATGCGCTGGGCCATGGAGTCGCTGTCGCCGGCGCTGCGCGCCGTCATGCCGTGGCTCTACGCCATCCCCGCGTCGGTGATTTCGTGGAGTTTGCTCTTGGTGACGCTTGGGGTGATGGCCTGGGCGGGCCGGCACTTCTACACGCGGGCCTGGGCGGCTTTCCGTCATCACTCGGCGGACATGAACACGTTGGTGGCGGTGGGTACGGGCGCGGCCTTCGTGTACTCGGTGCTGGCCACCGTGGCGCCCACGTTCTTCACGTCGCGTGGTGTGGCGCCCGATGTGTACTACGAGGCGGTCATCATCATCATCGCGCTCATTCTCACGGGCAATGCGTTCGAGGCGCGCGCAAAGAAGCAGACGGCGTCGGCGCTGCGCGCGCTGGTGCAGTTGCAGCCCAAGACGGCGCGCGTGCTGCGGCAGGATGTAGACGGACGCGAGGTGGAAGTTGATGCGCCCATCGAGACGCTGGAGGCGGGCGAGACGGTGATCGTGCGGCCTGGAGAGCGGGTGCCGGTGGATGGCGTGCTGCTCTCCGGTGAAAGCGCGGTGGACGAAAGCATGCTCACCGGTGAGTCGCTCCCGGTGGCCAAGCGCGCGGGTGATGCGGTCATTGGCGGCACGATCAACCGCACGGGAGCCTTTCATTATCGGGCCACGACCTTGGGTGCCGACAGTGTGCTGGCGCGCATTGTGCAACTGATGCGTGATGCACAGGGCAGTCGGGCACCCATCCAGAAACTGGCCGATCGCATCAGCGGCATCTTTGTGCCGGTGGTGTTGTCGCTGGCCATTGCCACGTTTGTGGTGTGGTACGTGGCGGCTGACACGGCGCCGGCGGTGCGCGCGTTTGCGGCGGCGGTGGCGGTGCTCATCATCGCCTGCCCCTGCGCCATGGGCCTGGCTGTGCCAACGGCGGTCATGGTGTCTACGGGCAAGGGCGCGGAACTCGGTGTGCTCATCAAGGGTGGCGAGGCGCTGCAGCGTGCAGGAGACCTGGGCACGATTGTACTCGACAAAACCGGCACGGTGACGGAAGGACGGCCGACGGTGACGGACTTCGTGCCTGCGCCATCGAGCACCATGGATGCGGCGCAGGTGCTGCAACTTGTGGCGTCGCTGGAAACACTCTCGGAGCATCCGCTGGCCGACGCCATCGTCAAACATGCGCGTGATGCGGGGCGTACGCTTTCGGTGCCCGAAGCGTTTGAGTCACGCACGGGACGCGGCGCGATTGGTGTGGTGGAGGGCCTGGCGCTGGCAGTGGGGAACGCGCAGTTGATGGCGGACTACGCGGTGGACGTGTCGCCGCTTTCGCATGACGCCGAGCGACTGGCGGGTGATGGGAAGACGCCCATGTACGTGGCGGTGGATGGTGCCCTGGCGGCGGTGATAGCCGTTGCCGATCCCATCAAGCCGAGCTCGCGTGAGGCCATTGCACGCTTCCATGCGCTGGGCCTCCAGGTGGTCATGCTCACGGGCGACAATCGGCGCACGGCGGAGGCCGTGGCCAGAGCCGCTGGCATTGACCGTGTGGTGGCCGAGGTGCTGCCCGACGGCAAGGTGGCGGAGATCGAGCGGCTGCAGCGCACGGGGCAGGTGGTGGCCATGGTTGGAGATGGGATCAACGATGCGCCGGCGTTGGCCAAGGCCGATGTGGGCATGGCCATCGGCACGGGCACGGACATCGCCGTGGAGGCTGGCGATGTGGTGCTCATGCGTGGCGATCTGCGCTCGGCAGCGCAGGCCGTGGAGTTGTCGCGTCGTACCATGCGCACGATGAAGCAGAATCTGTTCTGGGCGTTCATCTACAACGTCATTGGCATTCCGATCGCGGCGGGTGTGCTGTATCCGGCGTTCGGTCTGCTGCTCAGTCCCATTCTGGCCAGCGCCGCGATGGCGTTCAGCTCCGTCAGTGTGGTCACCAACAGCTTGAGGTTGCGTCATGCACGAATCGCATAGGGTGCTCAACGTCGTGGAGGACGAATCGGAACCCCGAAAGGCCCACGGTGTGGACCCCGATATCAAGGCGCGCAACCTCAAGCGTTTGCGGCGCATCGAGGGACAGGTGCGCGGCATTCAGAAGATGGTGGAGGAGGACCGCTACTGCGGCGACATCATGACGCAGATCTCGTCGGTGCACGAGGCGCTGCGCGCGGTGGGGCGGGAGCTCATGCGCAACCATCTCAAGCACTGCGCCACGCATGCCATTCACAGCGGGCCTGAAGAAGCCAACGCGATGTATGACGAGTTGGTAGAGATGATGTACAAGCACAGTCGGTGAGACCTGGTATCTTTCCCCCCTCCGCGCCATCGTCGAGCGATGGCCACTCCCCAGTGACAAGAGGAAAACGCGATGAGCCTGCGCATGCACGTGATGAGTGTGATGGTGGACGACCAGCGCAAGGCGTTGGCGTTCTACACCGACGTGTTGGGATTCGTGAAGAAGACGGAGATCCCGATGGGTGAGGTGAGCTGGCTGACAGTGGTGTCGCCCGATGCACCCAACGGTGTCTAGTCCTGAAAAATGTCTAC